>CAZDLH010000514.1:0-2658 GCA_964505925.1 uncultured Burkholderiales bacterium | reverse complement strand
GCAGGCTCATGCGGATGGCCGAGCGGTTCGGTCTCCCTATCGTGAGCTTCATCGATACGCCTGGTGCCTATCCCGGGATCGTCGCCGAAGAGAGAGGCCAGTTCGAGGCCATCGCTTCTTCCATCATGCTGATGACGGGGATCGAGACCCCGATCGTGACCGTCGTCATCGGCGAAGGCGGCTCGGGTGGAGCGCTCGGTATCGCGGTAGGGGACCGGGTGCTGATGTTGGAGAACTCGGTCTACTCGGTGATCTCCCCGGAGGGGTGCGCCACCATTTTGTGGCGGGATGTATCGAAAGCCAAGCAGGCTGCAAACAGTCTTGGTCTGACCAGCGAGAGGCTCCGGGAGTTGGGGCTGATCGACGAGATCTTGCCGGAGCCGCTGGGTGGAGCCCACCGGGATCACGAACAGATCTTTAAGACCGTGAAGAGCGCCATCGAGCGTCATCTGAACAGCCTAAAGAAGAGCTCGGGAGTCGAGTTGGTCGAAAGTCGATATCAAAAGTATAGAAAGATGGGTCGTTTCCGCCACGCCGGGCCCACCGAAATGGGGTAAGGCCATGCTAACGTCGCGAAAAACGAGGATCGTCTGTACCATCGGACCGGCATCCGCCGACGAGATGACCATCAAAGAGCTCATGGAGGCGGGTATGAATGTAGCTCGTCTCAACTTCAGCCACGGTAACCACAGCGGACATCGCCGGACCTATGATCGACTCCGCAAGGTGTCGTCGGAGATGGGTAGGCCCCTCGGTATCTTAGCTGATCTATGCGGGCCGAAGATCCGCTTAGGTGAGATGGCCCCGGACTGCCGAGTGCAGGCGGGGCAGAGGTTCGCCTTCTTGACCAAGGAGTTAGTGGGGGATTCCCACCAGGCGCACGTCAGCTATCCCAATCTGCCGCTGGAGATCGAGATCGGCCAGAAGATGCTCGTCGACGACGGCAAGATCGAGTTCGAAGTGGTGGACGTGCGCGAGGGGAAGGTGGTCACCGAGGCTCTCAACTCCGGTCAACTGTTCTCTCGTAAAGGTGTGAATCTGCCCGGCGTCGCCCTGTCTGTACCCTCCCTAACTGAGAAGGACCGCGACGACCTTCGCTTCGCCCTGGAACTGGGGGTCGATTTTGTCGCTCTTAGTTTCGTGCGCCGACCGGAGGACCTCGTCGAGACTCGCGAGCTTATGAAGGAGTTCGGACGGAAGGTGCCCCTCATCGCGAAGATCGAGAAAAGGGAGGCTCTAGACAACCTCGCTTCGGTCATTCAAGAGAGCGACGGAATCATGATCGCCCGGGGGGACCTCGGAGTCGAACTACCCCTCGAAGACGTTCCGCTGATCCAAAAGAGGATCATCGAGCGGTGCAAAGCTATGGCGAGACCGGTGATCACGGCCACTCAGATGCTCGAGTCGATGACCGAGATGTATCGGCCCACTCGAGCTGAAGTTAACGATGTAGCTAACGCCATCCTCGACGGTACCGATGCCGTGATGCTGTCGGCAGAGACCGCATCGGGGCGCTTCCCTGAAGAATCGGTGAAAGTTATGCACCGCATCGCCTTGCGGGCTGAGTCGGGGCTCGACTACCGGGAGGTGCACGAGCACCGTCCGCCGCGCGGAAATGCTCCGGAGGCGGTAGCGCTCGCTGCTTGTGAGATCGCCGAAGAGGTAGCGGCCAAAGCGATCCTGGCCTGCACCCGGACCGGTAGGACGGTTCGTGCGCTGTCTCGCTACCGCCCCCGAGCCCCTATCTTCGGAATCGCGGCCGAGCGGGAGGTCTTGGTTCGGTTCAGCCTGAACTGGGGTGTGACGCCGCTACCTATCGACGAATATCAGAGCACGGACGAACTGGTCGCCCACGCTATGGTAGCGGCTGTTGAAAGCGGTGAGTTGAGGGCCGGAGACCAGGTGGTGATCGTCGCCGGAACCCCGCTCGGTCACCGCACGAACACGGTGATCGTAAGGACCCTTCTCAGCTAGTTCTCACAAGTTTGAACCTGCTCAGAGCAGGACATAGCCGAGTGTTGAATAATTTGCAATCATGGCGCTCAAGAAGTCATCCGCTCAAAGCCACGAAGAGACCTTTCTCATCCGGAGTTCCCTTCTTTCTCTTAGCCTCGTAATCATCATCTCTTTGTTGGGTGTGGGGCTCTACGCACTGTGCACCGACCGCCAGGCTCAATTCGAAGCAAAACTCTCTGAACTGGAGAGTCTGAACTATCGCTACCTCGCACTCCAGGATCACAACGCCCGTATGAAGGACAGGATCGAGTTCCTCAAGACGGATGAAGGGGTCGAAGAAGTCGTACGGGAGAAGCTCGGACTGGTCCGCCCCGGTGAGTTGGCCTACTCGGTGGTTCCCCCCCCGCCCCCCCAGTTCTCCAACTACGATTCGGTAGATATCTACCCGCTCTCCGAAGACGAGCTCGAGGCTCTGTTAGAAGATAAGGGCGCCGTCATCAAGCTCCTGAGGCATCTCTTCTCCGAGAATGAGCCGGAAACCGTAGCAGGGGAGTCTCTCTAAAATTCGAAAGAGCTTGGCCTAGCTCTATCGCCTGCGGGAGTGGCGAAATGGCAGACGCACAGGACTTAAAATCCTGGGGTAGAGATACCGTGCGGGTTCGAGTCCCGCCTCCCGTACCAAAGAAACGGCGCCCTTACCGG
>CAZDLH010000513.1:0-2660 GCA_964505925.1 uncultured Burkholderiales bacterium | reverse complement strand
ATCAGCCCTTCGCAGCTCAGGCGGCTCATGGCGCTGAGCGGATCGGGGATCGCTTCGAAGATAGCGACCCGCTTCTCGGCCAGTTTGACCGCCGTAGCGAGAGCCACTTGGCGAGCTGCCCAGCTTCCGTCGTGGGGCCCCATCTCGGACAGGCGCGCTAGATCCTGAGGGCGGTCCAGGGAGGTCTGCGGGGGGAAAGGCAAGGACCAGTCCACCGGTAGGCGGATCAGGTCCACGCCGTAGGTGGCGGCGAAGGTCAAAGCCGCAGCGGCTAAAGAGTCACCGGTCATGTGGCTCAGTCCGTAAGGATGCCAGAAGGTGAAGGGGCGCCGGTCCACCTCCTCCTTACGCAGGGCCCGGAGGGTGCGCTCGCGCTTGGTTAGGCTTTGCCGTGACACTTTTTGAACTTCTTCCCAGAGCCGCACGGGCAGGGCTCGTTTCGTCCTACTCGCTGCTCGATGAAAGGGTTCACCGTCTGGAGGGCTCGACGAAGAACTTCGTTGTGGGGCTCTAGGCCGACGGCCCGTTTGAAGTGCCCGGCCGCCTTCTGCGGATCGCCTTTGCGTAGGTACAGCCAACCTAAACCGTAGTGGGGGTAAGCGCGATTGCGGTCGGCGTCCAGCCCCTGCTGGGCCAGCTCGAGCGCCTCGTCGATCTTATCCTCGGACCAGCGCGAAAGGATGGCGGCGCGGTTCAGCGAGATCACCCCGTCCTTGAGGGCGTCCTCGACCACCAGGAACGGCTCGAACCCGTCGGATTCCGACTCCGGTCCGTTGGCACAGAGCACCAGCTCTACCGCGCGGCCGTCCGGATGCTCATCGAAGTACTTCTGAGCCTGCTCGAGATGGCCCAGAGCCTGCTCGAACGAGCCCTCCAGCGCTTCTACGATCGAAAGATTCAGATAGAGCAGGGCCGCGTTGTCGTCCACCGCGCCCCGAACCAGAAGATCTTTTTTCGCCTTCTCCAAGAACTCCCGGGCCTTCTCGTACTGGTGGGTTACGATCTTTAGAAAGCCTGCGTTGTTGAACATCAGGTAGTGCTCGACCTGATCTTCATCGAAGGCCTTCTCGTAGACGGCCACGGCGCCTTGGGGGCCGCCCTTGCGGTAGTGCAACAGCCCGACGTTGGTGATACAGGCCATGATGCCCTCGAGGTCGTCGAGCTCCTTGAAGTAGCCTTTGGCCTCTTCGAAGTTGTTTTCGGCCTCTCCGTCTTGGGCTAGGTCGCTCTGCAGCGAGCCGATGTCCCGGAGGCTACGGGCTTTGCCCGCTTTGTCTTCGAGTTTGCGGTAAAGGGTGAGCCCGGCCTGGAGATACCCCAGGGCGCTCCGGTGGTCGTTCTTGCGAGAGGCGGCGTTTCCGAGCTGTTCGCACGCGCGGGCTTGGCCCTGCTCGTCCTCTCGCTTTTCAGCTAGGCGCAGAGATTTCTTGAGGTGGGGGTTCGCCTCGGTGGGCTTATCGAGCTCGTTGAAGCAGAAGCCGAGCGAGTAGTGCACCTCTTCGAGCTCCGCGTCGCCTAGCTCCGCACTGGAGTCTTTACGGGTGGCGTTCAGAAGCTCGATGGCCTCCTCGTACGCCTTGGCGTCGATTTTCTCTTTTGCCTGCTGCAGCAGCTCTTGGAATGTGGGGGTGCTGGTGGACATGTTCTCTACCTAACTTAAACTTTCGGGGCCGTGCCCCCAGGAAGCCTTTAGAATGCCGCTTAAGGGCCACGGGTGTCAAGCATAATACTTTTTCAAGACAGGGGTTCCTGCCTCGAGCGTCGAGGGAGGTCTTCCGTTTGCTCGACCAGAAAATCTGAAGTCTAGAAAGACAGACGCCCGAGCGGCCACCGAACGGTATCGCTGCCACGCCTAACAGAGCAACAGACAACGGCCACGGCGAGTTCTGTCCACTGTACGACTTTAAGGATTCGAGGTTTCAAACACTGTGAGTTCCGCAACCATGACCGACTCTACCTCCGTATTTAGTAAAGAGCTTCTCATCTCTGCTCTCAAGAGCATGTACCAGGCTCGCCGAGCCGACGATCGCGAGATCATCATGAAGCGCCAGAATAAGGTGTTCTTCCAGATCTCCGGCGCAGGGCACGAGTGTCCTCAGGTGGCGGCGGCGATGCATCTCAAGCCCGGTTACGACTGGTTCTATCCGTACTACAGAGACCGCGCTTTGTGCCTGCACTTGGGGGTAACCCTGCTCGAGATGTTCCAAGCTTCGGTGGGCGCCGAAGCCGATCCGGCCTCGGCCGGTCGTCAGATGCCCTCGCACTGGGGCAGCAAGCGCCTCAACATCGTCAGCTCCTCCTCGCCCACCGGAACCCAGTTTCTGCAAGCCTTGGGGTGCGCCGAGGCGGGCCAGTACATCTCGGCTCGCCGGGAGGAGCTTCCCGACCTTCCGGTTCAGCCCGACGAGGTGACGATGGTCTGCACCGGCGACGGCACCACCTCGCAAGGGGAGTTTTGGGAGGCTCTCAACACCGCTTGTAACCGCAAGGCGCCGGTTCTGTTCCTAGTGGAGGATAACGGCTACGCGATCTCGGTACCGGTCGAGGCCCAGACCGCTGGCGGCAGCATCAGTACGCTGGTCAAAGGCTGGCCGAACCTGTTCCACAGCGAGGTGGACGGCTGCGATTTCGAAGCCTGCTACCGAACCTTCGAAGAGGCG
>CAZDLH010000512.1:0-2665 GCA_964505925.1 uncultured Burkholderiales bacterium | reverse complement strand
CTGAGAGCCGCTCGGCCAGAAGGCGGGAGATCTTATCGAGCCGCACCTTGAGCACCGGGTCCGGCGCCGGGAAATGGCCCAGCGCGAGCAGGTCGGGGAGCTGGGCCAGCCGAGCCTTCCGCGAACTCTGGGCGCTCTTGGAGAGCTCTCTGGTCAGCCGCCCACTGTGCTCGGCCAAGCGCTCGAGCTCGGCGAGCCACCACGACGCCCCCCCCTCCTGCCAGCGCACCTCTCGATAGCCGAGCCCCCCGTCTTTCGCCGCCAGTTTCAGCTCTTCACCTAAGGCCACCAGTAGCACAGGGTGGCGGGGCGAGGCGCCGACCACAGCGCCCGATAGCGCCGGGAGCAACAGGGGAGGGGCGGCAGCGATCTCCGACCAGAGCGCGGTCGCGCTCCCCCCGAAGCGCAGGCGATCGGTTGTGCCGAGACAGACGCAGGCCCGCACCGTCTCCAATCCGGCCGCCGCGAGCTCGGCCCGGCGCGCCGTCAGCGCTTCGAGCGCGGCCAGTGCACTCCGGGGATCCCCGGTGAGGGGCTGGGCGAGGCGGGCCAACGGCTCCCCCCGCCCGTCCATCCAGTGAGCGTAGAGCGAACGCCCCCCGACGGTGACCCCGAGGTGAGCCGAGCGCGACTGGGTGTCTGTGGTCACCGAAGCCCAGGTCCGGCCTTCAGCTTGCCCCGCCTCGGTCCACCAGGCTCCGGACCACGACGGAAGCGCAGACCAGACCGAAAGTTCCGGTTACGAATCCGGCGGTACCGTAGATGACGGAGCGCTTATCGCACGAATGCATACCGTTGCTACCTCCGGGACAGACGCAACGGAAACCTTCACCGTTGTCGTAGGTCAGTTCCAGTGGGACGGCGGGCGATTCGCTCGAGACGACCGCGGGGATCCCGAACTTCTTCTTGGCTTCGGGGAAGCCGTACTGGGTACGCAAGATCTTTCGCACGTCGCGAGCCAGGGGATCCACCTGCGTCTTTCCGAGATCCTGCACCGAAATGGCCGTGGGATCCCAGCGCCCGGAAGCTCCGGTCGAGCAGACCACCGGAACGGCTAAGCTCTTGCAGGTAGCCAACAGGTGACACTTGGCGGTGACGTTATCGATGGCGTCCACCACGAAATCGACCGGCTGATCGGTCGGCCGCAGGATGCGCTCCGAGGTCCGCTCGTTGTAGAAGTACTGCAGCGGCTCCACCACCGCTTTCGGGTTCACCGCCGCCAGCCGCTCGGCCAGCACTTCGGCCTTAGCCTTTCCGATGGTGCCCTTCATGGCTTGCAGTTGGCGGTTGCTGTTGGTGATGCAGACCAGATCGAAGTCGACCAGATCGACTCGCCCTATACCGCTGCGGATCAGCGCTTCGGCCGCGAAGCTTCCGACGCCCCCCAGGCCGATGACGACCACCCGGGAGGCGAAGAGTTTGGACATGGCGGCGTCCCCTACCAGGCGGCCGATCCGATCGAATCTGCGATGCAGTTTATAGTTCTCGTCGATCTCGTGGGCGGTGGCTAAAGTCAAGCTGGTTTCTCCTAACACTGATTCTCTCAGAGAGTGGGTTGGCTACCGAACCGAAAGAGCCGCCGGACGTTCTCTCGGTGCAGTCGGCAGCACCATTCTACACTTTTTCCCAGGACCTGCGAAGCGACATTTATCACCTCTATCAAGGCCGCCGGGCCGGACGCTTCGAGACCCGCGTTGCGAGGGCCGTCCGGGGCGTCGGTTTCGAACAGGATCCGATCGGTAGGGGTCGCCACCAAGGCCTGCCTCACCTTCTCCGAAGTTAGCAGGGTAGGGGAGAAGGAGAGGTAGAGGCCCAGCTTTACGTAAGCCGGGACCGTCTCTTTGTGAGAGCCGAACGAGTGCACCACCCCGGCTGCCGATAGCGCCTGCGCGCCCAGCAGCTCCAGGGCCCGACCGTCGCTCCGGACGAGATGGAGGATCACCGGCAGCCCAGCGCTCTGCGCGATCGCTAGGTGGCTACGAAAGAGGGCCTCCTGCACCGGGAGGGCCACCCGGGCGCCCCGTCGGCTCCGGTCTAGACCGAACTCGCCGATAGCGCTCCACGGCGCCTGTTCGCGATACTTGTTCCAGCCCGACTCCAGGAGAGCCACCGCCGCCTCGGGGTCTCGGGAGACCTCCGGGGGAACCGCCCAGGGGTGCAGCCCGAAGGCCACGGCTACCCCCGTCGAGTGGCGCTCCTGGGCGATGGACACCGAGCGGTCCCAGCGCCCGGGCCCGAAGCCCGGCACCAGCACTCCTGCGACCCCCGATCGATGAGCCTGCGCTAGATGCTCGACGCGCTCGGACCAGAGCTCGGGTGCATCCATGTGGGCGTGGTGGTCCCACAGCCGCCCCGTCAAATCCTCCGCCGGAGCCCCCGCCGGAGCCGTCGCCAAGTCCGTCGCCGGAGGCACCGCTGGATCTACGCCGGCACCTCGCCCAGGGCGATGGGGGCTGAAAGGAACTTGTCGGGGAGATTGAAGCCGTCGACCAGCGTGCGGGCGAACGGTCGGATCTCCTCACACAGGAAATAGATCTGATTCCGGATGGCTCTAGACTTCGACGGCTCGAGGAGCCCCGCTTCCAGAAACCAACCGGAGTCTCCATGGATCCGGGTCAGGGCAAAAAGCGAGTAGACCTTGCCCAGGAGCTCCTTCACCTTCGGC
>CAZDLH010000511.1:0-2677 GCA_964505925.1 uncultured Burkholderiales bacterium | reverse complement strand
CCTCGATCAGGGTGAAGCCTGCTGCCAGGAAGAATTCGCAGACGTCGGCCCGCAGCGGAGCGCCGCCGGAGGCGAACACCTTGATACGGCCGCCGGTGGCATCGTGCAGTTTGCTGAGGATCTTGTTGCGGGCGATCTTGTACTGCAGCCCGAGAAAGAATGGGACGTTGCCTTCCCATTTCGCTTTCATGTGCTGCTTGCCCACCGACAGCGCCCAGTTCATGGCTTTGAGCTTGACCCCCCCGGCTGCAGCGGCCTTGGCCATAGCGCCGGCCTGGATCTTCTCGTACAGCCGCGGGACGCTGGCCACCAGGTGCGGCCGGACCTCGAGGATGTTGTCCCGAACGGTCTCCATGCTCTCGGCGTAGGCGATGGTCCCCCCGATGGTCACCATCAGATAGAACAGGGTGCGTTCGAAGACGTGGGACAGCGGGAGAAACGAGAGCTCCACGTCGCCCGGCTCCACCGCGATGTTGGGGCGAACCGAGACCGCGTTGGAGACAAAGTTGCCGTGCATCAGCATAGCGCCCTTCGGCTCGCCTGTGGTTCCGCTGGTGTAGACCAACGAGCAGACATCGGTGCCGGAGGTGGCTGCGATGCGGTCCTCCATCTTCTCGGAGTTCTTCTCTAGCGAAGAGGCTCCAAGCTTGAGGAAGTCGGCCCAGGACCAGACTTTGGTCTTGTAGTCGTCGGCTTTGAAGTCGCACAGCGCGACCACGCCTTCGAGGTGGGGCAGCTCCCCTTCGGAGTCTTTGAGCAGCTGCAGGTGTCCGGGCGTTTCGGCCACCAAGATCTTCGACTTGGAATCGTTGAGAATATAGGTGAAAGCGCCTTTGGAGACGGTCGAGTAGAGCGGGACGTGGCAGCCCCCGGCGAACATGGTTCCGAGGTCGGTGATCACCCACTCCGGACGGTTCGCCGAGATCTGGGCGACCCGATCGTGGGATTCGATGTTCAGCTCGATAAGGGCGCAGGCGAACTGTCGGACGAGTTCGTCGACCTCCTTGTAGGAGCGATAGCTGTAGTTCCCGTGCTCCTTATGGCCCAGGAAAGGCCGGCTGCTCTGCTCTGAGAGGGTCTTCCGAAAGAGTTGTGGGATGGTCTTAATAGGCTGAGTCTCGAGCCACTTCTCGAGAGGTTTTGGTACGTATGGACTGCGAAAGGCCTCCACTGGGTCTCCTCACTTTCTTGCAAGCCCCGCGCCTTGTTTAGGCGGGGCGGGTTGAGCGGAAGGTGAAGACGAGGTCGCCAAAGACGATCTCGTCCCCGTCGTTGAGCGGGGCTTGCAGGCCCACTCGCAAAGTCTGTCCGTTCAGGCGCGTCCCGTTGGAACTTCCGAGGTCTTCTAGATAGACCGCTTGGTCGTCTCGTCCGATAGTGGCGTGGCGCCGACTCACGGTCCCGGAGCGGTCCGCCCGGGTCAGGTCCACCGCGGGCTCGATCCCCTCGTGGGGGCTGGCCCGCCCGATGAGGTTCTCGTCGTAACACAGATCGAAGCCGGTTTCGTCTCGCCCTTCGAGCCGGGCGAACGGCTGCAGCGCTGGGCGCGACGGCGGCGAGACCGAGCTGGGCGCAGGGCTCGGGACACCCACGTTGCGCGGCGGGGTCAAGAACGGGCTGGGCCGGCTCCTCTCTTTTTGCTGGGGCCGCTCCGGTGGGCCGCTTTGAGGAAGGCGGGAAGGTCGGCTCGGTGCCGGGCTCGGCGAGGACGGCTGGGGGGGCGGTAGCGGGGGCGCCGCCGCGGAACGGGTGGAGGCTCCGAAGGAGCGGCTCCGGCTAGGCCGGGGGGCGTCCAGCGGGGCCGGTCGAGGCACCGGGGCTGGAGTGGGCCGCACGTTGGCTCCGTAGCCGGTGTACGGACTACGATAGCCACGGGAGTAGGAACTCCTCGCAGGAGGGCGAGGCCTGGCCGCCTCCTTGGCCGCTGCTTTGAGATCGGTTCCGCACTTCTCACAGAAGTTGGAGCCCGGGAGGTTCATCGTTTTACACTTAGGACAGTTCATCGATTCGTGCCTAGCACGTTCTTCCTGTTAGTGGGATGCTCCTTTTTCGGGCGAAGGACGGAGCTACGGAGGGAAACGAGCCGACGGTTGCAAACTTTCTGCCTCGACCTCTCGGTCGGCACATTCCCGTTGGGTTGGGGGTCCGTTCCATAGTCACCCCGGCTTCAGGAGGTTTCATGACAAAGTTTGCTCTTCTATGGCGTCGGGTCTTCGGGTTGGGTCTAGGCGCCTTCACTATCTGTACTTTGACCTTCGGTTCGCTCGCGGCAGCTCCACTTCCCCAGCCGCCCGCGGACACCGAGATCATGGTTCGGATCCTGCCCTCGGAACGAACCTTGACGCCCGCCCAGAAGGCTCGAGTTCTGCGGCACCCGCTGTGGAGGTTCTTAGGGGCCCTCCCCTGGTCGGAGTCGGGCGATGTCGAGATCCACAGCGTGGTCGAGCAGTTCGAGGGCACGGCCGTCTTCGGGATCCGCTCTCGGGCCGATGGCACCTCGAGCCTGAGTAACTTTTTGCGGGACTATCAGCTGCGGGAGCAGCGAGAATCCCTGGTGTTGGAGCTGCAGAGCCTGACCGAGGACCTGGTCTACCACCAGCTGGAGCACGAGCGGTTTCCCTCCGACTACGAAGACTATATCGAGAACTTCAGATACTACGCTCCTTATCTACCCGAC
>CAZDLH010000510.1:0-2680 GCA_964505925.1 uncultured Burkholderiales bacterium | reverse complement strand
CGCAGCGACGATGGCGATCGCGCTTTCGATTACGCCGGGGACCAGGTAGACGTGAAGAAGCAGGAGGGGGAGGGCCAGGAACGAGCCTTTCACTCCCCGGAAAAAACAGACCACCATCAAGGGGAAAAGTAGGGCTAGACCGGCGATCCCCGGCCAGGTGAAGGCCAGAGCAGCGCCAGCTAGTACGTTGATTCCGAGCAGCCAAGACAGCACGGTCTGGCCGCGCTTGGACAGGCGGCCTAGGAGGGCGCGCTCCATCTGGCGGTCCAAGGCTGCGATCGATTTTGGTTTGCTGAACATGCTGGGCGTTCCCGGGGGACTTTCACTGGGAAGGGCGGCTTTGAGCAAGCGCCGGAACGCGACCACGCTTCGCCCTACCCGAGGGTATCGCCTGCTCAGATTTTCGTTGGGTGGAAGGGACGGCAAGGGGGAGATTCTCCGGTGGTGAGATAACTTAACTCCGCATGACAAAGATCTTAGTTCCATTAGACGGCTCGGAGCGGTCCCAGGTTGCGGTCCAGCTCGGTATCGGTTGGGCGAAATCTCGAGGGGCAGAGCTGGTTTTCCTTGGGAGTTGGGCCGATGCGGCCGAGCGCGAGCAAGACAAGGGGCGAGCTCTAGCCCAGAGCTTGGAAGCGGCCGAGGTCCAGGCGCGACAGGCGCTGGATGCGGTGCGCGTGGTCGAGCGCCTCGGCGAGCCCGTGGAGGCGATCGTCGCCGAGCTCGAGCCTGGTGATACCGTGGTGATGACCAGCCACGGTCGCAGCGATCTCAAGCGCTTTCTGTTTGGAAGCGTGGCGCTGGAAGTGGTGCGTCGGGCCCCCTGCCCGGTCTTACTGGTGGGGCCTCAGGTGAGCGCCGAGAAGCTGAGCAAGGACCCTCCCTTCTCCCGGATCATGGTCTGCCTAGACGGCTCGGAAGTGGGCGCTACCGTCTTGCCCAGGGCCCTCGAGATGGCCAACGTCGTGAAAGGGGACCTCCTGCTGGTGTCCGCTCAAGCGGTGCCGCCGGGCTCCGACGGCCTCCCGACGGAATCCTCGGCCGCCCGGGCCGAACGGGTCGCCGTTCAAGAGTATCTCGATGGACAGGTCCGTCGGATCAAAGGGAGCGGCCGACCGATCTCGACCCATCTTGTGGCCGGTCTAGCGGCTCCGACTCTGACGGAGTTCGCCCGCTCCTCGTTGGTCGATCTGGTGGCCATGACCACTCACGGACGCTCGGGCTGGTCCGGCTTGGTGTTCGGCAACGTGGCTTTCGACGTAGCGCGAGAGGTGGACTGTCCGGTGCTACTGGTGAACTCCCGCGGAGCGAAGTAGAGCTCCTAGTACCCTTTGAGTAGGGGGTACAAGATAGCCAGACCGGAGCCGACGATGGCCACAGCGATCACCTTGCGCAGCACCTCGGGCTTGCTCCGCTCGGAGAGGTCGGCGCCCACCAAGCCGCCGAGCCCCATCCCCACAGCTAGGATCAAGCCCACCTTCCAGTCGACCATCGAACTAGCGGCGAACAGCGCCAAGGTGGGTACGGTCTGGATCAGATTGGTCCAGATCTTGATGGCGTTGCCTCGCTTGAGGTCGTAGCCGAGGAGGTTGGTGGCGGCTAGCGCGATGAAGCCGGCGCCGGCTTGAATAAAGCCAGAGTAGAACCCGACTCCCAGAAAGAGCACCGCCGCCAGCCCTCGAGAGAAGACGGGCTCCTCCCCGGAACTTACGACAGTCGAGCGCTGCTTGCGTAGTACCGTCCAGGCGCCCACGAGCATCATCAAAGCGAGTATCACCCGCAGGGTGCGGTCGTCGAGGATGATGGCGAGGTACGCGCCGCCCAGTCCGCCGAGGAGCGCCGGCACGCCGAAGATGACAAAGTCGCTGCGCCGAAGCTGACCTAGGCGCCAGAATCCGAAGCTCCCGGTGACCAGCTCGGCGAGGATCCCCACCCGGTTGGTGGCGTTGGCTACCCCGGCGGGCAGCCCTAGTCCCATCAGTACGGCTAGGCTGAGAAAGCTCCCTCCGCCTGCGAGGATGTTCACCACCGAGGCTATGAGTCCACCTACGAACAGAGCTATCAAAGGCAAGGCGTCCACACCGTCAGATTAACTGAGTGCGGACGGATCCCTGTCGGAGCTTCGTGCTGGTAGAGGGAGGCATCGATACCATCGCAAACTCCCGACGTCATGGACTTTTCGCTGCTGCTCGACCGGCTCGTAACGCGGGAGGGGCTCGAGCCCGAACTCGTAGAGCGGGCCATAGCAGCGCCCGAGTATTTCGGGAAGCCGACCGAGCAGATCCTGGTGGAGGCCGGGCTGGTCGAAGAGGTCACCCTGCTCAAGCATATGGCTGACTTGTACGCCCTTCCGCTCAAGCTCTTGACTCCGGAGCTGCTCGATCATAAGACGGCGGAGAGCTTCCCCCGACCCGTGATGGAGAACTTTCTGTTCTTCCCCCTTCTGTTTCCGGTCGGCCCTAAGGAGATCGCGATCGCGACCGTCGATCCGTTCGACATACTAGCCGCCGACACGGTGCGCTTGATCACCGGGAAGGAGATGCGGCCGGTCTTGGCGCCGCGTCAGGATATCAGCCAAGCCATCAAGGGTCGGCTCTTGGGTCGCGAGGGCTTGGAGCTTCTGGTCGAGCAGGTCCCAGAGGACCATTCCTTAGATTACGTTCAGTCGCTTTTGGCCGCC
>CAZDLH010000509.1:0-2680 GCA_964505925.1 uncultured Burkholderiales bacterium | reverse complement strand
CGAGCGAGGCTCAACGCCGGCAGGCCGAAGGGATCCGCCTATCGGGGCCGGTCGGATTCGGTCGCTCGACCCTCCCGGCCGCAAGCGGCCTCCGGAACGGCTACGCCTAGCGAGTCCTGCACGACCCACCAATGAGGACCGCAAGAAACCTTGCAGGTCCTCGTTTTTTTTTATCCCCCTGAATAGGGTCACGAACCTGCACCTTTATAAGTGGTCGCAGGTGTCGAGGGTCGGGGGACCGAGCTGGTCGAAGCCCCGAAGGTGCAGACCGAGGCCTGCAAAGGCGAACCGAGCGTGGCGTAGGGACTCTACGCGAGCGAGGCTCAACGCCGGCAGGCCGAAGGGATCCGCCTATCGGGGCCGGTCGGGGGACGGGGTTTAAAGGCCGGTATCAAAGCTCCTCATAGGGGGTGGCGCCCCATCATGGATGTTGACACGTCTTGGACCCTGTATTATCATAGCCGGGCTCTGCCCCCCTGGGGCGGATTTCGTTCATTTAGAGCCCTCAGGCACGAAGACCTCGGGGGTAACAGACGGAGAGAACCACATGAAAACGGCCCACCTTAAGCCGACCGAAGTTGAGAGAGACTGGTACGAGATCGACGCAACCGGCCACACTGTTGGCCGCCTCGCCACCGAGATCGCCAAGGTCCTAATTGGAAAACATAAGCCGCAATTCTCCCGACATGTCGACCTGGGAGACTTCGTGATCATCACGAACGCTGACAAGGTCGAGTTTCGCGGCAATAAATGGAGTCAAAAGATCTATTACAAGCACTCCCTTTATCCGGGAGGACTCAGAGAGACGACCGCAGCCCAGATGCGCGATAAGCACCCCGAGCGCATCCTGCACGCCGCCGTCAGGGGAATGCTACCCAAAAATCGCCTTCGCTCCGATAGGCTTCGTCGGCTGAAGATCTATACTGCCGATAGCCATCCTCACGCGGCCCAAAAGCCGGTCGCCTTCCCGGGCGTGGACGAGAAATCGAAGAGATAGAGCTGGAGTAACGAATGAGTGATTTTAACTTGACAATCGGACCCATTGTCTACGGAGCCACCGGCCGACGTAAGCGCGCTGTTGCTCGAGTTCGGCTGGTTCCGGGAGACGGCCGCATCTTCGTCAACAACAAGCCTGCGGAAGAGCACTTTCCCCGCAAGACTCACCAGATGCAGATCAAAGATCCGCTAGAGTCGACCGACACGCTGTCCAAATTCAACGTGTTGGCCCGTCTCCACGGCGGTGGGATCAGCGGTCAGTGTGGAGCATTGCGCCACGGTATCGCTCGAGCGCTTCTGCGCTTCGACGACGAGCTGCGCTCCCCGCTGCGCAACGGCGGCTACCTAACCCGTGACCCTAGGGAAAAAGAGCGGAAGAAATACGGTCGCAAACGCGCTCGTAAGGGCTTCCAGTGGACCAAGCGATAGCTTAGACCCCACCGGCGAAAGAGCTGTAGCTCTTCGTCAGCTTACGGGAACGGACAGCCCGGGGCATTCGCCTCGGGCTGTCGCCGTTTTGGCGCGGTAAACCGACCGCCGCGAAAGGCGCAACAGAGTTTTCCACCGTAGAAGAGCAGATGCAGCTCGTAAACCCGGACCGGATGGCCGAAATAGATCACCAGACCATGGAGAAGTACGGACTCCCCCCATCGGTCCTCATGGAGAGCGCCGCTCGCTCGCTCCTCCCCCACCTCCCTGAAGCCGACCGGACGGTAGTGCTCATCGGACCTGGCAACAACGGCGGAGACGGCTTGGTTCTCGTTAGAGCGCTTCACGAATCGGGCCATCGCGTCGTGGGAGTCCTCTTCAGCGAAAAGCTCTCCCCTCAAGCCCGAGACCAGCTCCATCTCGCTCAACACTGGGGCGCTGAGATACACGCGCTCTATAGCGAGGCGCATCCCGAGCAGAAGCTCTGTGAGCACCTCAACGCCTCGGACCTCGTACTCGATGCCCTCTTCGGCATCGGACTGTCTCGCCCGCTCGAAGGCCTCTATCGCAGTGCTGCCGAGCTGCTCGAAAGGCGAGCGGCCAGGGTGGTAGCCGTCGATATCCCGTCCGGCATCGACGGGCGTACCGGCACCGCCTTAGGGGGCATCGCCGTCAAAGCCTGGAAAACCGTTACCTTCGGCTCTGCAAAATGGGGCCAGGTCCTCCACCCCGGTCGTCAGTACGTCGGCCAGCTGATCGTGACCCAACCCGGTTTCCATCCTGAAGCCCTGCAGGCCGCCTCCGAGGTCAAGTATGTGGACGCCGCCGAAGCAGCCCAGCTTCTCCCCCGACAGGGTCCAACCGCACATAAAGGAGACAACGGTCGCCTCCTCTTAGCGATCGGCAGTTCCGAGTACCCGGGAGCCGGGCTTCTGGGCTGCCTTGGGGCCGCCCACGGCGGCGTCGGCCTCCCGACCCTCTACGCCCCAGAAGAGATGAGAGGCCCCCTCATGGCCTTGTCTCCCGAAACCATGTTCCGCCCTCGACACCACCCTTACGAGATCGACCTTCAGCCGTACCGCGCGCTGCTCGTGGGCTCCGGGCTCGGTCCAGATGCGGAGGCCGTCGTGCCTCACCTGCTTTCGAAGTTCGAGGGCCCGATAGTCCTCGACGCCGAAGCGATCCCCTACTACCGCGAGGTTCCAGAATCCGAGCGGACCCGCCTGGTTCTCACGCCCCACCCAGGAGAGCTCGC
>CAZDLH010000508.1:0-2680 GCA_964505925.1 uncultured Burkholderiales bacterium | reverse complement strand
GGAGCACGCCTTCTCGGCCACCTGTCCTCATCTGGGCTGCGTGGTCACCTGGAACCAGGCCGAGGAGAGCTTCGACTGTCCCTGCCACGGTTCGCGCTTCGACCGCCGGGGCGAGGTTCTCAACGGACCGGCGGTGAGAGGTTTGAGCCGAGTCGGCACCGAGGCTACAGCGCCCAACCCGAACTCCCGACAGCGCTCGAGCGAACCCGTGGAGGGGGTCTCCCCTTTCAGGCGCTGAGCCCGCTCGAAGCCTAGGCCGGCTTCCGGTCACCAGGAGCCGGTCACCTCACCACCGCCGTAGGTCCTCGCCCCCTTGGAGGCTCTCGCCTGGGGCTCGCGCGCCGCTTCGGCCTCATCTAAAGCGACGGCTCGCGGTGCGACGGGGCCGCCGCCCCCCATGCCTAAGGCCGCCACGATAACGAGGAACGCGACCGCCGGTCCCACTATCTCTCCAAAACATGCTAGGCCGATGGTGAGCAGGCCAGCGCCGACCAGTAAGGGAGCGCTCTTTCTGCTGGAGAACAGGGCTAGCACCAAAAGGAGCAGCCCTAGACCGGTCAGCACCGCCATATTCCGCGGGGAGAAGAACGAGACCGGCTGCAGGATCTGAAATTTCTCCAGGACCAGCTCTCCGGGATGGCGCTCCGGGGGACCGTGGAGCAGACCTTTCGAGAGCTCCACTCGAATCTTCTCCGCCCCCCAGAGCAGTCCGTTCTGATAGCGGCCGTACTTGAAGTGGGGAACCATACCTTTGAGCACCATACGCTGGGAGATCCTTTCGAATCCTCGGTCCCACTCCGGCCCCAGCAGAATGCGGGCTCTCCTGTCCCCCACGCTCAAGACGACCAGGACCCACCGACCGTTTCCGTCGCTGTCGAGTCCCCATTCCCGGACCCACTCCTCGGTGAACTGGTCGGCTTCCCTGTCGATCCCCTGCTGGGAGAGCCGAGTCACCGTAGCGACCCCCATCGGGATCCCCAACTCCGAGAGCTCTTCTTGAATCTGTCGTATCCGATCGAAGTGAGCCTGGTCGAGCACCCCCGCACCGTCGTACAGCAGTGAACCGTCGGTGGGGGGCTCAGGGATCTGAGCCAGTCCTACCGACAGAACCGCTAAGAGCGCTAGGAGAACGCTGAAGCCGAAGGTTCGCCGCATAGTCGCTTCTTCGCCGAACACCGCGCGCCTTCCCCGTTCTATTTCTCAAGACTCCCCAAGGGTTCGAGAAAAGACGCGATGGCGCGGGCCTGGCGAGTCCGCTGAGAAGTGCTGCTACTAGGGCCGAGGATGAAGCAGCACGAGGTCGTTCGGAAGCTCCTCCGAGGGCTCTCCGTCGGGCGGTAGCCTCTCGGCGAGGATGTCCCCGGCCGTGCGCAACGGATCGAGGAAAGCGTCCGCCTTTCGCCCCTCTTTGAGGGCCGTTACCGCCAGATCCCTCAAGCGCATCAGATCCTCTTCTCTCAGGACCTTCCGGGCTGCCTGATCGCACAGGATAACCACCCGGCGTTCGAAGAGCGATAGGTACAGCAGAATACCGCCCCGGGCTTCGGTCCCACTCAAGCGCTGCTGGGCGAAGAGCGAAGCTGCCGCCTTGGACACCTCTTCCTCTTTTTCTCTGGCTCCGACGAACGGACGGCGAAGCTCGGGCAGCCAAGTTCCCACCAGCTGGCCGATCACCGTTCCCACCACCACCGCTATGGCTAGGCCGAAAAGGCCGAACCTCTCGCCTTGGTTCCAGCTGCCCCCATCGGTGATCAGATTCGCCCAGATGGTGGGGCCCTCGTAGACCACAGCCAGACAGAGCAGGGCACCGAAGAGACCGACCACCGATTCGGAACGGTCGTATCGCCCCGACTCCGTGGCGACCGCGCACACGAACTCCGCTGCGGTCCGTCTCTCTTGCTTGGCGACCTCGGTCTCGACCTGGGTTCGCTCCTCGTCCGTAAGAAAGCTCAAAGCCTTCATCTTGAAATCACCATGAACCGGTCACTCCTCCGCCGCCTAATCCCCCTCTTCCAGACCAACCTCGAGCCGAGCGAAAACGACGCCTACCCCAACCGAATCGGCGGTGGGGCCCGTCGTTCCCCCCCAGATAGTCGATCATCAGGAAAAAGCCCACCACGAGACACGGCACCACCAAGGTGCCGAAGCAGGCCATACCGATGATGAAAAGCCCTACCCCTCCAAGGACGGCCCGGCTCTGAGTGAAGATACAGGTTAAGATCAAGAGAAAGACCCCGATCCCGGTCAACGCCGCAGTGGTCCCGGCCGAAAAGAACGAGGTCGATTCGAAAACCTGGAACCGGTCGACGACCAGCTCTGCAGGGCTAAGCTTGGGGGGTCCCTGGACCAGGCCGACGGAGAGGGCCTCCCGAAGCTCTTCGGTGCCGTGGATGAGACCGTCGTGGTAGCGTCCCTCTTGGAAGCGGGGCACCATGCCCTCGGACATGATCCGGGTGTGGACCCGTTCGAAACCCTCGTCCCATCCCGGCCCGAGCTTGATCCCGGCCCGCTCATCCCCGACGCTCAACAGGACCATCACCCAGAGGTCGTTTCCGTCGGCGTCGAGCTTCCAGTCTGACGCCCACCGCTGGGCGAAGGCCTCCATATCGGGCCCGACTCCATACCGAGAACAGTTCCGTACGGTGGCCACTCCCATCGGGATCCCCTGCTCGGCGAGCGC
>CAZDLH010000507.1:0-2688 GCA_964505925.1 uncultured Burkholderiales bacterium | reverse complement strand
CTCGGGCGGGTCGCCTCCTCATCGCTGATGTTGCGCAGATAGCCCTCCGCGGTCACCAGTTCCGAACTCTGCTGGGCCAGGAAGGCCGCGGCCAGAGCTGCTCGGGGGATAGAGTTGTCCAACGCGGTCTGAATCAACGGCCCTAAACCGGGCCACCGAGCTAGCTGGATGCGACCCAGCAGCGCCCCGCCATGGGCCTCGACCGCAGAGCTGACCTCGGCCGGAGCCAGGTTATGGAAGGACTGCGGGTAACCGGCCACCGCTGGGTCCTGAAGATAAAGAGAGCGGGGGGCTTGAAACTCCAGGAGGGGCCGGTCGTCGGTATTGAGATCGGTCCCTCCCCTTTCTTCGAGCCGCGCCACCACGTCACTACGGTCAGCAACGAAAGTACCGAAGAGAAACTCCGGCTCCAGCAGTCCGAGTAACGGGAACCAAGGGGCCACCCCCTCATCGCTCCAGAGCTCCTCGAGTCTTTCTTCCCGGAACTCGAGGGGCTCCGCCCCCCCGACCAAGAAAATATCTCCCGGCCCGATCTGAAAGACCATGCCTTCCGGGAAGACCGTATAGAAGGTTCGGAGGACCAAGTCCAGGTCGTACTGTGAGACCGAGTAGAGATGGAACCATTGGCACATGAGCCCTCCGGCTTCCAGCCGCTCCAGACAGGCCCGATAGAAATCTTCGGTGTAGAGGTTTCCGATACCGGCGATCCAGGGGTTCGATGGCTGACTGATAATGAGGTCGAAGCGCTCCGGCGAACCCAGAACGAAGGTGCGCCCATCGTTCACCTCGAGCTTGAACTTCGGGTTATCCAACACATTGTCGGTATAGGGCGCGAAGTACTCTCGCTGGACCTCCACGATGGCCGGCTCGAGTTCGGCGCAGCGGACCTGCTCCACGGTAGGTAGCGCCACCAGTGCGGCCGCGGTGACACCGCTGCCGAGCCCCACCACCGCTATCTGCTTAGGGTCCGGGTGCAGAGCCGCCGGGAGCAGACCGGTGAGCACCTGATGAGCCATGTCCTGGATCCCGAGGGAGGCGTCCACCTTGCCGTTCACCTTGAGATAGGGGGAGTGCGGACCGTTGTAGCCCACCGTAACCGTGGCCGAAACACCATCCTTATAGTAGGCCGGACGGAACAGAAAATTCTCCGCCCGAGCGTAGATGCCGGCCCCGGCGGACAGAGCGGTAGGATCCCAAGGGGGGGTCATGAAGACCGCCACCGCTCCCAAGAGGACCGGTCCCACCGCGAGCCCCGGGCGAAGAGCCCCCCGAAGGCCTCTCGACCCGAGGACGAGCGCCGCTCCGATCAGCAGACTCAAGATGACGGTCGCCAACAACGAGCGCTGTGCTCCGAAGGTGGGAACCAGAAAAAAACCAGCTAAGAAGCTCCCGAAGATCGCGCCCACGGTGTTCGCGGCGTAAGCCTCGCCGAGCCGTCGACCCACCCGCTCGAGTCGGTCCGTGTACAGATGGGTGACCAAAGGGAAGGTCAGCCCCATCGCCAGCGTCGGAAGCAGCATCAACCCAGCCACGAGGACATAATCGAAGAGCAGGATCTTCACAAAGTCGAAATCTAGGGCCGGTATAGCCTTGACCATAACCGCCGGAAGCTCTCCAACAGCGTAGGTCGCGGCCAGCGCTGAAAAGGCGATAAGAAACTGGAGGGCCGCGAGATGCATGAGCGTCGGGCGGCGATGCTGCATCGAGAAGCGATAGATCAACGAGCCCAAGCCTAGCGACCCTAAAAAGGCGGTCAAGATGATCGAGAAGGAGTAGGTGGATGAGCCGATCGACAAGATCAGCCCTCTGGTCCAGCCGATCTGATAGACCATAGCAGCGAACCCAGAAAGACCGAAAGCTATCGGGAGAAGCCAACCGCCACCGCTATCTTCGGTCGCCTGCTGTTCCGACTCCTCAGGCGCAGCGTAGGAGCGTCCCGACCGCTTGGCCCAGACGATGGCCACGATCCCGATGGCGAAGTTCGCGGCCGCCGACACCAAGACCGCATTGACGAGACCCAGCGTCGGTAGCAGGACAAAACCTCCCAGTCCGGCCCCGAAACAGGCACCCAAGGTGTTCCACCCGTAGATGCGTGAAAGCCACTTCCCTACATCCTCCCGGGTGACGACCAGCATCTGAGTGAAAGCCGGTAGTGTAGCCCCCATGGCGGTGGTCGGCGGCAAGAGGACCAGAAAAGAGCCGAGGAGCAAGAGGGCGTAGGTAACGGCTCCGCTCGCGCCGCTGCGAGCAGCCCAAAAATAGAGGCTTTCCACTCCGTCGAGTAGAGCTAAAGACAGGATAGCCCAAGCCCCGACGAAGATCTCCAGATAGCCGTAGAAGGCCAAAAATCGGGCCCCGCCCCGGGGGTCCTGGGTGGCGATGAGCCGCTCCCGCTCCCGATCCGACCAGCGTCCAGCCAGAAAGGAGCCGAGCGCGAGGCCGCTCATAAACACGGTGAGCACCGCAGATACCGCGAAGACCGTGTGACCGAAGGTCAAAGATAGACGCCTGGCCCAGAGAACCTCGTAGACCAGAGATGTGGCTCCCGATCCGAAGAACAGAGCTAGTGTCCAAAGCAAAGAAGTGCGCGCTGTAGCCATTGGTGCCATCGGTTCGAGCCACAGCAGAAAAAATCCGCCTATCGAATCGCAAAGGTTCCCCTTTGGCCAACACCCCCCAGACGTACGA
>CAZDLH010000506.1:0-2694 GCA_964505925.1 uncultured Burkholderiales bacterium | reverse complement strand
GCAAGGACCCGGTTCGCCCCCTGAAGATCGAGTCGGTGCGAGCCCATCGCAACGGGTTTCTGGTTCGGTTCGCTGGACTGGACACCAGCGCTAAGGCCGATGGGCTTCGGGGCGCACTCTTAGCGGTCTGGGATGACGAGTTGGTGGAGCTCGAAGAGGACGAGTACTGGCACTGGGAACTCGAAGGCCTGACCGCCTACGCCCCGGACGGTACCGAGGTGGGGGTCCTGACCGAAGTGATCGCCTCCTTGGCTCACGACCTGTACGCAATCGAGCCTCGAGAGTCTGGCCCCACCCATCTGGTGCCCGCCGTTCGCCAGTACGTTCCGGAGATCGATGTGGCCAACGGTCGCCTGACCGTTATCCTACCCGAGTGGCAAGAGGAATGAGGATCGACGTTGTCACCCTCTTCCCGGAGGTCTTCGCCCCGCTGCACTCGTCTATCCCCGCGAGGGCCCAAGACAAGGGCGCGCTAGAGCTTCACCTCCACTGGCTCCGGCGCTGGGGTCTCGGTCGCCACCGCCAAGTCGACGACACTCCCTACGGGGGTGGCGTGGGTATGGTCATGAGGCCCGAGCCGTTCTTCCTGTGCTTGGACCAGATCCGGGAAGGGCTGGATGCGCCTCCGCACGTCATCTTCCCGTCACCCCAAGGCAAGCCGTTCCATCAGTCCGACGCTTTCCGCTTAGCCAAGAAGAAGCACCTGGTCTTTCTCTGCGGCCACTACGAGGGCATCGATCAAAGGGTCAGGGATGCCCTGGTCGACGAGGAGCTCTCGCTGGGCGACTACGTGCTCTCTAACGGGGAGCTCTCCAGCATGGTGATCATCGACGCCGTGGTCCGTCTGCTCCCCGGGGTGATCAAAGAAGAGTCGTATCTCCAGGATAGCTTCGCCAGCGGTCTCCTCGATCACCCCCACTACACCAAACCCCCGGAGTACCGAGACCTCCGCGTCCCCGAGGTGCTGCTGGGCGGGCACCACGCCAAGATAGAGCAGTGGAGACTGGACAGCTCCCTCATGCGAACCCGGCAGCGCCGCCCCGATCTTCTAGACGGCACCGAGTCCTCGCCCTCCAACCGAGCCGGTGGCCCGTAAGCCCGGACATCCTCACCCCGTTGGGAAAGGAGCCCAGGTGGGAACGAGGAACCGAAGTGTGACTAGTGGACTGGTGGGCGTGGGCGTGCCTGGACACCCCTCACGTAACCAGAAGGAAGGAAGCATTCTAGATTATGAGTGATAAAGGGCTACAGACCGAGAGCCGCAGTACAAAAAAGGCGCGCAGCCGGAAACCGGCGACCAAACCGGGGGCGGACAGGCGCACAGGGATGACGGCGGAGCTGCTCGCCGAAGCGTTCACCGATCAGCTCCTCTACCTCCAGGCCCGAGAGATCGATTCGGCCACCTCCCACGACCTGTACCGAGCCGAAGCCTTCACCGTCAGAGATCGTCTGATCCAGCGCTGGATGGCCACCCAGAAAACCTATAACGACAAGGACGTGAAGCGGGTCTACTACCTGTCCGCCGAGTTCTTGATGGGTCGGCTCCTGCGCTCGAACCTCGTAAACCTGGGCATCTACGACGAGATGGCCGAAGCGCTGAAGAGCCAAGGCTTGGACCTGGGCGACATCGAGGAGATCGAAAACGATGCCGGCCTCGGTAACGGCGGCCTGGGACGACTGGCTGCCTGTTTTCTCGACAGCTGCGCCACCCTAGGCCTACCGGTCACCGGCTACGGAATCCGGTATGAGTTCGGCATCTTTCGCCAAGAGATCGAAAACGGCTACCAGGTGGAGGCCCCAGATCAGTGGCTGCGATACGGAAATCCTTGGGAGATCGCCCGTCCGGAGTACACTGTGAAAGTGCGGTTCGGAGGGCGGACCGAAGCTTACCTCGACTCCCACGGCCATGTGCGCATCCGATGGGTGGACACTCAAGACGTCCTGGGTGTCCCGTACGACACCCCCATCCCCGGCTATCAGAACAACACGGTGAACAACCTTCGACTGTGGCGCTCGACGGCCGACCAGGTCTTCGACTTTAAGTCGTTCGACCAGGGCGACTACGAGCAAGCTGTGAAAGCCAAGACCGACTCCGAGAACATCTCTAAGGTGCTCTACCCGAACGACAACTCGATGCAGGGTAAAGAGCTCCGGCTCAAACAGCAGTACTTCTTCGTCTCTAGCTCGCTGCAGGATATCGTGCGCCGCTACGTCGAGACCCACGACGATTTTTCCGCCTTCGCGGACAAGAACGTCATGCAGCTCAACGATACCCACCCCACCATCGCCATCCCCGAGCTGATGAGGATCCTGCTCGACGATCACCACCTGTCCTGGAACCAGGCCTGGAATATCACTCAAAAGAGCTTCGCCTACACCAACCACACCCTACTCCCCGAAGCCCTTGAGAAGTGGCCGGTCTCCCTGCTGGAGCGCCTGCTCCCGAGGCACCTCGAGCTGATCTACGAGATCAACTCGCGCTTCCTCGATCAGGTCAGGAAGAAGTACTTCGGCCAGCACGACCGGATCGAGAGGATGTCCATCATCGAGCAGAACCCTCGCATGATCCGTATGGCCCACCTAGCCGTGATCGGGTCTTCTTCGGTGAACGGAGTGGCCGAACTTCACACCGAGCTGCTGCGAACCCGAGTCCTGACCGATTTTGCCGAGATGTTCCCCGAGCGCTTCAACAAC
>CAZDLH010000505.1:0-2695 GCA_964505925.1 uncultured Burkholderiales bacterium | reverse complement strand
CCGTGCTCTTCTCTCGGGAGTTCGTCGAACTATTGAGTCGCGAACCCCTCGAGGGGGGTGCTAGGCCGCTCATGCGAGAGCTGGCGCATCGTCGATACTGGATCGAAACTGAAGACCCAGCGGTGCGATGGGATATCGACACACCCGAGCAGTACGAGCGAGCCCTCGCTCTCGAACTGCGGAGACGGCGATCGGGCTCGCCACTCTAGCCGAAGGCCCGACGCTCGGCAGAGCAGGAGTATCCCGAAGAGCAGGTCCCGAGAGGGCTCTTCAGACCTGGCGCTTCGATCGAGTCTGGATGGTCGGCCAGTGCCACTGAGAAGAGACTCTACAGGGGACTGCAAAGAGTAACCGGTCGCTCACCGGAGGTCCGCGAGTCTCTCCAAGGTCTCGGGCAGGCGAAGGGGTCCGCCTCCGTCCGAGCGTCGCATTTCGAGTACGGCTCGGACGGAGGCCTCGGGTAGCGCCCCGTAGTGGTGCGGGAAAGCCTGCCCGTGGCCGTAGCTATCCTCCCAGCGCAGAGCGGGCTCGAGCAGGTCTCGGTCCAGCTGTAAGACCTTGAGCTGTTCTCGGTCTGGAAACCATCGCTCGGCGGTCGCGATCAGCTGCTCTAGGGTACACAGGTGGACGTACCCTTCGCGACAGAGGCTGGCGGGGGCCAAGTTCGGTTCCCAGTTCCGCTGGCAGCTCAGGTGATACAGGTAAGGCATCGGAGCGCTGCCGCCGGTGAGTTAAGCCTTCGGGGGCTCGAAGCTCTGGAGATGCTCTTCGAAGACCCGCCTCATCGACTCCTTGTCGGTACCATCGAAGTAGATTTTGGTCTTGGCGTCGGTTCCGGACGGTCGAATGCACATATCCCGAATGCCGGTGCTGTTCCCGGATTCGAACCAGAACTGGAGCCCGTCGGACCAAACGGTGAGCGCCTCGAGCGCCCCCCAAAGATCCTCCAGGCCGGGGAGATTGTCGGTGAGAACGGCGCGGGTCTGCTCTAGAGTGGCGACCCCGGAGTTGAGTCGGCGAGCGATCTCGGCGAACCAGTCGTTGAAGACCACCCGCTCGGCGATCCCCTCGGCTTTGGCAGCCGCGAGCTCTCGGGGGTCGAAGATGGCCTCGTTGTAGTGCACGATGTCGCCCCGGTACTCCATGGGGTTGACCACTCCGGAAGTCTCGAAGACCTCCTTGAGCAGGCGGTTCAAGAACATCTTTTCAGGATTCTGGGCGCCGCCGGCGAGGTGCAGTTCGGCAGCCAGAGCGACTGCGGAGGCGCAGGCCTCCCCGCTGGACTTTTCGCGCACCGCCAAGATCTGCTGACCTAAAATGTTCGAGATAGGGATGGACGGGCCACCGATCTTACCACCGGACTCTTCACCGGCGTGGTGCAGCTTCGGACGAGCTCCTAGGGCGATCCGCTGGCCGGCTTCGGCCTCCACGACGATCTCGCGGGCCGGGTTGGTCATCTGCTCTTCGACCTGCCGAACGACCGCAGCGATCTCTTTGAACCCTACCGGGACGCGAACCACAGGGATCCCGTGGTGGGCTGCCCACTCGTCCCAGGCCAGAGCCGAGACGTAGGTGTGCACATCGAACGGGTCGGTGGTCGACCAAGTGCCCTCCTCGACTGCGAGCCGACGGTCGTTCTCTGCTAAGAGTAGAAAGAACTGGTTCGGTGATAGGATCGCGAAGATCCGCTCGCTGCCCAGATCGATGTGGGAGATCCCGAGCTCTTCCAGGGAGGCGAGCTCCCCTTCTGGGAGGACCTGACCGACCACGAACCGGTCGGCATCCGGGTCTACGTTGAACACCATGGCCCCCACCGGGACGTCCTTCAGGAGGGTCTCGTAGCCCGCGCTCTCGACCACCGTCGGAACCGAAGCGTCCACACTGTCGTGAACCACTTCATAGCCCGAGCCGCCCTTTTTCTTGCTAACGCGAAAACCGATGTTATGGAAGAACGGGTCCTCCTCGGCGCGGATATAGCCGCCCTCGAACACCTTCTCGATTCCGAGCTCTCTGAAGATGGCGTCTAAGGTCCGGTAGCCGGAGCCCCCGAAAAAATCTAGGTGGAGCCGCAGCCCTTCGGCCACCGCGCGATTCACTTTGGCCTGCGCTGCGCTGGAGCCGGGGCCGGAGCGGAGATAGTCGCCGTACAGTTTCGCCATGCGGGGATAGCTGAGAGTGCGAAGAAGATTCCGGTCGTTCTTCGCTGCGAGGTTGATGGTGAAGCCAGCCGGGGATTCCGCCTCTTCAAGGATGTCGAAGAGGTGGTCTACGATGCGCGCGTACAGCGGCGGGAGGAACTGGGCACCATCGGGGGCCAGAATTTTATCGGACTGCTTCTGGGGCGCTCCGTGACTGGAGGTGAAGTAGTCTCCGCCGGAAAGACCGAGGACGAACACCAGGAAGCTCCAGATGTAGATGTTCGAAGTGTCCCGGCATTCGGGGTCCGGGGTGAGGAGAACCGGAAGCCCATGGGAGGCGTAGATGCGCGACATCAGGTCGGTGAACCGGGGCGTGTTCGAGCGAACTTCGCCACCCACAGCTCGCACCGGGACCGAGCGCACCAGTGCGATGGCCTCTTCCAAAGGGCGCTCGAAGATCTCTTCGATGACGGTCAGGGCGCCGGGCGAGAACCGTTTCGCGACGATGTCCACCGGCACTGTGGGAAGAGCGGCCACCCTCTCGGCCTGCAGCTCTC
>CAZDLH010000504.1:0-2700 GCA_964505925.1 uncultured Burkholderiales bacterium | reverse complement strand
CAATCTCGTGATCTGTGCGGAGACCCAACCCCCGATCCGAGAGGTCGTCGAAGCTCCCCGAGCCCTAGACGCGGAGTCCCTTCAGATTCAAAGAGTCGGAGACATCATCAAACTCGAGCTCGATTTTCGTCCGGAGCCCGTCACTCCACCGTCTTTGAATCCCGCTCCTTGTGTGGAGCATCCTAGGTGCAACCGCCATGATAATGAGGAGCGGAAGATTGCGTTTACCTGATGATTTCCTCCTGGGGGTGGCTACCTCGTCTTACCAGATCGAGGGAGCCCTAAAAGAAGACGGTCGTGGACCTTCCATATGGGACGTGTTTCAAGGAACGAATGAAGATACCGGCGAGGTAGCTTGCGACCACTATCACCGTTATAAAGACGACGTAAAACTGATCGGGAGACTCGGCGCCTCAGCGTATCGATTCTCCATCGCTTGGCCCCGGGTGCTTCCCGAGGGCCAAGGCAGAGTGAACCAGAAGGGATTGGACTTCTACTCTCGTCTGGTAGATGAACTCCTGAGCCGAGGGATCGAACCTTGGGCAACCTTATACCACTGGGACCTCCCACTAGCTCTCCACCATAAAGGAGGCTGGAAGGAGCGCGATACCGTCCTCCATTTCCGCGACTACACGCGACACGTTCTCGACGCCCTCGGGGACCGCGTGAAGCACTGGTTCACCCTAAATGAGCCTTGGTGTACGGCTATCTTGGGGTACCAAACAGGAGAGCACGCTCCGGGTGAGACGGCGGACACCAAGACGGTGCTAGGGATAATACACAACCTCTTACTGGCCCACGGCCACTCGCTCCAACAGGTGAGGGAGGCGGGCTCTGAGCACCAGGTAGGCATAGTCTTGAACCCGTGGGTCCCCCTACCCTTGACCGAGAGTGCGGACGACCACGAGGCCGCCGAGAGAGCTTGGCAAGAGCAGGTCGGGTGGTGGTTTGAACCGCTGTACGAGGGTCGATACCCGGACCAGGTCAAGCGGGTACGCGCCTCCGAAATGCCGGAGGTGCGAGATGGTGACCTCGAACTCATCAGCTCGGAGATGGATTTCCTGGGGCTAAACCTATACTTCCCGAGCTTCGTCCGCCACGCCCCGACGGCCGCTCCGTTCTACTATGAAGAGTGCGGCTCTTTGGTGACCCTTCCTCGAACCGAGATGGGTTGGCAGGTGTACCCGCCGGTCCTCAGTTACGCCTTAACCCAGATCGCGGAACGGTATCGACCCAAAGCCCTCTACATCACAGAGAACGGGTGCGCCACACCCGACCCCCTCGATGACAGAGGCGCGATCAACGATCTGTTTCGTAAGGAGTACCTGCGCACCCACATGCTCGAAGCCCTGAGGGCCCGGGAGCAGAACGATGTACCGCTAAAGGGATACTTCGTCTGGTCTTTGATGGACAACTTCGAGTGGCAGTACGGTTACACCAAGCGCTTCGGTCTGGTTCACGTCGACTACGAGACGCTAAAGCGCACACCGAAGACCAGTGCTCGGTGGTTCGCCGGCCTGACCGCAAAGCGCCGCATAGACCCTTGGCTCCATCTCGAGCATAAGGTCCATCACGGTTAGTCCGCGGCCGGCCCCCCACCCTTACGTCGCGCGGGAGACTACCGCGCGGCGTGAGCGATCGAGCGCTGCTTCCAGCGGTTTCCCTAGCGCCGCAGGGAACCGCACCTCGAACCACACCTCGAACCACACCTCGAACCACACCTCGAACGGATAGGGGCTGGCTATACTCGAGACAGTAGCTGTGATCTCCCCCGCTCTTTAAAGTGGGATACGAAAAGGAGTCTCAAAATGCCTAGATACGTTCTATTGACCAAACTCACCCCCAAAGCGGCGGAGCAGGAGTCCGTAAACAACGGAGCCGGTCTCCACCACCTCAATATGGAGCTTAAAAAGACAGCTCGGGAAGCTTGTCCCGAGATCGAGTGGGAATACAATCTCGCCACTCTGGGACCCTACGACTATCTCGACATCTTCTGGGTTCCCTGCGCCGACGACGCCATGGCTGTCTCTAGTCAGTTGAGAACTACGGGGTTCGTCACCACCGAGATCTGGCCGGCTGTCTCCTGGGACGAATTCAAGAATATAACCCAAGCCGTGGGAGCCGCCGAAGCCTCCCGGGCGTGACCGTCCCCCGGAAGCTCGGTCGGCCTCCTGGAGTGTAGAAACATCGCTTGCCCACCCAACGAAACCAGTGCACCTAGAGTGCAGACAAAGGAGAAAACGCTATGGGATATCTCGTAACCTACGCCCTACTCGGAGTTCTACTGATCGTGTTGATCGCCGCCCTTGCGAGTCGCGGTAGCACCAAAACCGACTGAGCTCACCCTGGAGGGTCGCCGTCGGACAGATAGCCTGGCTCCCAATGAGGAAGCCTCGTCTGCAGTCTTCTGCGGGCATTAGCCTTCAAAGGACCCCTCAGGGGACGCCTCAGGGGACCGAAGGCGGCGCCCACGTTTAGCTTAAGATCGAGAGGTATACCTCCTTGGGCCCTATCCTTTAGGGTCCTCCCAGCAGATCCGTTAGCCGGTCGTCAGCGGCGGCTACAGAGGCTATCATTTCGTCATTCGCTCCGTTTCGGTCGGGTCCAAATACCTTAAAGGAGAGCAAAGATGACCATCGCTTCCAGCGCCCCCCACCTTACTGACTGGGAGAGTCCCAAGCCGATTCTGTCCAGAGAAAA
>CAZDLH010000503.1:0-2701 GCA_964505925.1 uncultured Burkholderiales bacterium | reverse complement strand
GCCGCCGAGCACGCGGTCCATCAGGCCGATTCGGATGTGGCGCAAGCCGAGCGCAACGTCGAGGCCGCTCAGAGCTATCGACCTTCCGAGGAGGGCTCGATCTGCCCTGAGGAGCGCGCCAAACAAGAGCGCGACAAGCAGCTCGTTCTAGCGGCTGCCGAGGAGTACCTAAAAAAGGCCGCCGCCCGGGAAGCCGCGAGCCGCCTCCAGCGCGCCCTCGCGCGGGTCGCGACCGATCTCGCCGCAGACCGACTAGAGCAGCCCGAGACCCGGGAAGCCTACGAAACCGCCGGGGTCGCTGCAGAGTAGTCCGCTCGACTACCTAGCCCTAGAGACGCTAGGGAGGTCTGCCCCCCGATTCAAGGGGTGCAGAGGAAGTTCCCGATGCTGCCCAGGCGAGTTCGCGTTGGGCATGTAGTAGATCCTACTGTTTTGCCCCCGACCGGCCGCGAAAACTAGGCTGTCGCGCTCTACCGTCGCGTACTTCGGATGGTGCACGTCTCCGCGTCCGGTGCTCTTAGGGAAACCCGGAAGAGCCGCTCCTCGCACAAAATTCGAGGAGACCGGTCCGCCGTTATAGTTCACCCTGTGGCCGTGGATCTGACCGCCGGCCGACCCGTAGAGCACGTGCACTCCCGTTCCTAACGGATCGTTGGTGTGAGTCATCGAGATACCGTACGGAGTGTTCCGATGCTGGCCCACCCCGTTCCAGGATGCCGGGCTGCGATAGTTCGTAGGCGAGCCGTCTTGAGTGTCTACCGCCATCCCCCCGGAGTAACGCCGGCGCTTCCGGAACAGACCGGTCCCCCAAAGACCTCCATCTCGGTTGTCGTGGTAGTAGGAGCTTAGCAAGATCACTTTCTCGTTGGGTGGACTGCCGAACTCAGCGGCGCTCAGGTCGTTGATCCCGTTCACCCTACGATAGCTACTAGAATCGTTGTTGGAAGGGGTCAGAGCCGAATCCACTTGCACACCCGTGGCCTCGTTGAAATAGACCTTGCGCACCCGCTTGCTCCCCGCCGCCCCGCCGATGTAATACACAGCGTCTCCTTGGGGCGATAGACAGCAGCCGTCGATCACCCCGATGTTGTTGGGAGTCAGGCGCTTGAGGTTGCCGCCATCGGCCGAAACGCGGTAGATGCCGTCGGGGGCCCCTACGATCACCTCCGCACCCGAAGGGGTCCACTGACCGGAATGAACGCCTTGATAGGTAAAGCCCAGAACCTTCGAGTGCTCTAAGCCGTCCAAAGTCATCTTCCAGAACTCGCTTCTCCCCTGGGGGTTCCAAGTCTTATACAGGATCCAGGGCTCCTTTGAGGTCACCAGGTAGTTTCCATCCACCGGGAACCCAGTCGTGGCCACCCCTCCCCGTCGGTCGGTGATCTTGCACACCAGGCGGTAGCGGTTGCCGCCGGTGTCCCCCGGAGCCGGACTCCAGGTGTCTCGGCCGACCCACTCGTTGGTTTCGGGGTCCCACTCCATGCGCATCTCGCCGGCGTTGCTGAACCGTCCTCCCCATAGAGCCAGGTCAGACTCCCTCTGAAACGACGTTCCGTCCGCCCTGAGACGCCCAACTTCGGCGGTCTCCCATCTAAAATAGGGCGCATCGCCGTCCGGGTCCCTCACCCTCACTTCCAGCGTGAGCACCGAATCCAGGTTTAAGACGTTCCCGTTGTTCGTTTTCGGGTTGACGTTGTCGGGTAGGGCTTTGGGCCCCGGCCGGGTCCCTGGAGCGATGATCTGCACGACCGGCGGTCGGTTCTCTCGGGTTGTCCCCTCTTTCATGACAGCGACGGGCCCGCTGTCTCGGAGGTGGCTGGCTGGAATATCGGCCGCGTGGATACCAGCCTCCAGCCCGGATTCTCCGGTGGCCGAGACCCAGACCGTGTGCGGAACGTTCGCGCTACTCACACTCCCATCGGCGCCGGAGAGTCCCATCGCGACGAGCACTCTGAAGCGGCCGTCCGCTGCCTGCATGTTGGAGACGACGGTCCCCGATGGAGTGAAAACGATCATGTTTGCATCGGGTCGCTCGATATCCGCGAACCAGCCGTCGAGGTCGAACCGAATACTAGGGGAACGCAGAGGGGTCGCTGGGCGCCACTCGGGACCTGCCCAGCGCCCGGTGTAGTACACGGTCTCCGTACGAGTTTGGGGGATACGCCATCTCTCGGTGACTTTCGGATTGATCTCGCCCTCGAGAAAATAGGCCTCCTCGGTCTGCTGGGTGTTCTCGTCGGCTGGGAACACCACGGCCACCGGGACCGAGCGAGTCACCGCCGCTTGCCGCGCTAGGCGCATTCTCGCCACCAGATCCTCGGCCACGGTCTTCGTGGTGGCGCTATCTTGACTCGTTCGTCCGCTCGGTACGATAAGCGCTAGCCCGACGATCACCAACAGAAAGGTTACGATCACCTCGAGCAATGTAAAGCCGGACGTGCCCCCTGGTCGGCCGAAGGGAGACCTGTTCGAGGCGCCGCTTTTCGTCATGTCTGTCATCATACTCTATTCCGTAGAACCCGCTCATCGAAAGACCCACCGAAGCGCGTCCTCTCAGTACCCACCCAGGTCGAGCAAGCTCACGAGATCCCCCTTCTCTCCGTCTCTCAAGGAAAACTCCGCTTGGATTCTGTGCCGCACCAGGTGTGTCTCTTCATCACCCACCTGTCCGATCACCGAGACCCTCAGCAGGAGATACGGA
>CAZDLH010000502.1:0-2702 GCA_964505925.1 uncultured Burkholderiales bacterium | reverse complement strand
GATCTCTTGGCGATCCACTCCGGTCAGCCCCTCGGCGGCCGCCCAGATCGGCTGGTAGCCTAGCCGCACCTCTTCGAGGGAGCGGGCCTGCTCGTCTTCGAGCAGCAGGGTGGTGGAGTTGCCGTTGGCGTCCACCAAGGGCACGAGCTGCTTGATGAAGGTGGTGGGCTGATCCGAGATCAGCGGCTCTCCGTTGAGCGCGCTGTACACTCCGTTGGTGACCACTACCAGGTGGGTCGACTCCGGGTTCAACGCAAAGACCGGAGCGGCGATCACAGTGCTGTCTCCGTTGGTCTCGACGTAGGTGAAGGTCAGGGTCTGCTGTTCGCCCGTTTCCAGGTCGTAAAGACGGATGTTGTCGTTATTGACGGTGCTCTCCTGGAGTAGCCCACCGAACGGAATGATGATCGGTCCAGTGGTAGAGAAGCCGTCTAGGCTATTGATGGCGTCGAACGGCTCTCCGGTACCGGGGAACTGCACGCGACCGGTCTGCGGGTTGCGCAGCAGGTCGTTCGGTAGCGGGATAACTCCGCCGGACAGGTCTAGCTTAGCGAACGAGTAGCCTGGCGTAGGAACCGGATCCACGGGGATGGGCGGATCGACGGTATCTAACGAAGCACAGCCGGTCGCGATCAGCGCCGCTAAACTAAGAAAGAAGATTTTCAAGGTGCGTATTGGCATTCATATCTCCTGGTTTCAGTGCCGGGTGTTACAGTCCGTAGAGAGATCCCCCGGTGCATGGATTCGCGGTCGTTACTCGCGTTAGTCGAAACCTCCTGCTTAAGTAGTGGTTTATTCATGCCGGGACGGCTAAATCGCCCTAAAAAGGTACTGCGATGGGGGACTTCCCAGGAAACGAGGAAAACTTCGGACCGCTGGGAACTGAAGTCTTCGACGGTGTCGGGAGCGCCGGGGTTTCAGAACGGATGGGAGTGCGGTGAACGGTGCGAAATAGAGACGAGATCCTTTCCCAGTTCCCCGAGCGTGATCTCGAGGGACATTGGGAGATATCTCCCGACGCGGACAGCCGCTGGCGCGCTGCCGTCTTAGAGGTCCTTTTAGACATCCGAGATCTCTTTGCCCAAGGGATCGCCGCCCAGCAGCGACCGAGCAGCCCCAGGGAGACCACCGACTCCTGATCGCCCCCGACGAATCTACCTCCCGCCAGCGAACCGCTCCCTACTTCGACGCCCTCACGGCCTATCTGAGAACCTCCCCCACCAGCTTCCATGTGCCCGGCCATCAGTTCGGCCGGGGCGCCCCCGAAGAGCTCGTGCAGCTGCTGGAGAGCGCCCCCTTGGCCGGAGACATCACCCAGATCCTAGGGATGGACGACATCCATCGGCCGGTCTCGGTCTGCGGTGAGGCCCAGCGACTGGCCGCGGACCTGTGGGGCGCCGAGCGTAGCTACTTTCTGGTTAACGGCTCTACGGTGGGAAACCAAGCCATGCTGATGGCGGCGGCTCGCCCGGGTCAGCGAGTCCTTCTGCCTCGAAACGCCCACCGCTCGTTGCTCGCCGGTGCGCTGCTGGCCGACCTGGAAGTCGCTTTCTATCGTCCGGCTTTCGACCTCGAGCTCGGAGTGGCCCACGCTGCTGATCTCGAATCGCTCCTACCCCACCTGGCCGCCGAGCCTAAACCGGCCGCGGTAGTGCTCACCAGCCCCACCTACTACGGCGCCTGCGCCCCTCTCGCCACGCTGATCCCCGAACTCCAGAGCCGGGGGCTCACGGTGCTAGTGGACGAGGCCTGGGGCGCCCATTTCGGCTTCCACCCGGAGCTCCCCGACTCCGCGGTCCGCTGCGGCGCCGATCTCGTCGTTCAAAGTACCCACAAGATGGCTTCCGGAATGACCCAGACGGCTATGCTACACCAGTCGGGTCCCCGCATCGATCCCCAGCGGCTCGAAGCGATCCTGCGCCTGCTCCAGTCCACCTCTCCGTCGCCGCTGTTCCTAGCCTCGTTGGACTGCGCCCGGCGGCAGCTGGCTCTCGAGGGGAGGACGCTGCTCGGTCGGACCTTGTCCCTGGCCGACCGCCTACGCGCCGACTCGAACGCCCTTCCTGGAGTACGCTGTCCGGGCTCGGAACTTCTGAGCCGCCGGGGGGTTGCTCAGTGGGACCGAACCCGGCTACTGGTCCAGGCCGACGGCTGGACGGGATACGAGATGGAGGCGTGGCTACGAAACGAAAAAGCGATTCAGGTAGAGATGGCCGAGCAGCAGCACGTCCTGTTAGTGTTGACCCTAGGCCACCGCTGGGAGGACTGCGAGCGCCTACTCCAGGCCCTCGCCGAACTCCCCCCCCGGCACGCCTCCGAGACCGCCTCAGCCCAGCGATTCGAGGAGCCGAACTGGCCCACCGAGCGGGTCCCAGCCACTCTCCGGACTCTGTTCGAAGCACCCAAGCTGCCGGTACCGCTAGAGCGAGCCGTCGGCGCGATCTGCGGGGAGATCCTCACCATCTATCCACCCGGGATCCCTCTCGTTTTGCCCGGCGAGCGTTTCACTCCAGCGGTGGTAGCCCGGCTGCAGCGAGAGCGAGCTGCTGGAGCCCCCATCGAAGGGGCCGCCGACCCCACCTTGAGCTCCGTCCTCACCGTGGATGCACGGATCGAACCGAAGCTTTCGAACTCTGTCTATCCCCCGAGGAACGCCTAGGAGGACGACCGACCCCTCTTATGAGAAGAGAGTACAAGAATTA
>CAZDLH010000501.1:0-2704 GCA_964505925.1 uncultured Burkholderiales bacterium | reverse complement strand
GTACCGAAGAGAGCACGGGATCAACGTTCTCACCGATAGCCCTGTGCTGTCGATCTCCCGCCATCCGGACGGCGGCTATGGCGTCGAAACCCCGAACGGGACGATCGATTGCCGCATCCTGGTCAACGCCACCGGCTACTACTCGAACCCTAACTGGCCCGATCACCCCGGGCGCTCCGAAAGCCTGGTCCCTTGTCTCCATAGCGCCGACTATCGAGACCCCGAGACGGTGGTCCGCCTCACCGGACGAACCCGCGCCAAAGTCTTGATCGTGGGGGCTCGACTCTCCGCCGGAGAGATCATGGAGGAGCTCCACCGCGCCGGACACGAGGTCCATCTGAGCCATCGCAGCCAGATCGAAACCTGGCCGTCCCCGCTGGAGGAGGCTCTGATCTCGCCTTTTATGGCGGTCTGGGAATGGCTGGCCCTCAAAGTCGGAGGGTCGCGCCCCGGCAACCTGGTGCCCCGCCTTCGCCGGGGATACCAGTTAGGCCTGATCCAGCGGGGAGAGGTGCAGACCCACCCCGACATGGTCGGCTTTGACGGCCCTGCAGTCGAATTCGAGAACGGGCGACGAGAGGAGTTCGATCTGGTCCTGTACGCCACCGGCTACCGGGCCGCCCTCGGGCACCTCGAGTCGCTGCTGGGCGACCGACTTCCAACCCTCGACGGATCGGTCGCAACCGACCACGAGTCGTTGTACTTCCTAGGGATGATCGACGGTCGCACCTTTCGAAGCCAGTTCCTGCGCGGTATCCGCGACGATGCCGTGATCTTGGGCCAGATGCTCGAGGACCGGGTTTGTGGTGGAGTGTCCTATCGCCCGAAAACGCCGGCTGCTGGCCTGTCGACCCCCAGCCCTCGAACGGCGACGAAAGTCACCTAAGTAGCACCGGATCCCGGGCGTCTGACGGTCGACGCCCGGCGGTCCCTATTCCGCCCTATTGCGACGAAAGCCGGATGGCTCGAACCCCTGGGGCCCGACCGCGCGTAGGGCGACCTCGGCGGTGCGAGCACCGCGGGCTACCGCCTTCTCCACCGCTTCTCCTAAAATCAGGCCCGCCGCATACCCCCCGGCGAACGAGTCGCCCGCTCCGGTCGGGTCCAGCACCGTGCAGGGTCGAGCGGCCCAACGAGCACCTCCCAGGAGCCGACCGCCATCGGCGCCCTCCTTCACCAACACCGCGCACTCCCAACCCGGGAGGTCCAGGGCCACATCGAGCTCCTCTAGGTTCAACAAGAGGGTGTGTAGGGCTGCCCGCTGGGCTCCAAGAGCGCTCCGGTAAGCCGGATCGAAGCGAGGGTACGGATCCAGTAGCGCCGCACCTCGGCGACAGCTCTGAAGGTGGCGCAGCTGAACAGCGGTGGGCATCGGAGCGATGTGGAGCAGCCGATAGCTGTTCGGGGCCGGCGGCTCCGGACAGAGTTCGACGTGAGGGGGTCCCGAATGGATGAGGCTGCGACCGGTGGGACCGTAGCTGATCGTCGTACGGCCGCTCGGCCCTTTCAAACGGCGCACCTGGAGCCGAACGCCGGCCTCCTCGAGAAGCTCTAAAGGATAGTCCGGACCGACCACACTAAAGACGGTGACCGAGATCCCGTGCGAGCGCGCCGCGAGGGCGGTATACAGGGCCGCTCCCCCGGGCTGAACGCTCCCGTCGGGTAGCTCGTCGAGCAGGAGATTCCCGACTACAGCCAGTTCAGCGGAGGGCACGGAACCTCTCTACCGTTCGGGCCGCCCGCTCGGGATCGATAGGAGCGCGCCAATCGCCACGACGCTTTAGGTAGCTACCCACGATCAGTCCGTGCGCCCTGTTGTACTCCTCCATGTTTTCAGGCGTTATACCCGAACCGATCCAGACCGGCAGGTCCAGCGCGGCCGTCACCGCCCGGAGCTCCCCCGGCGCCGCCGCCTTTCCGGTAGAAGAGCCCGTGAGGACCACCCCGTCGGCCAGAAAAAATGCGGCTGCCTCCGCCGTCTCCGCCAGCGAAAGATCCGCGGTCAGAGCGTGCGAGGAGTGCTTTTTCTTTAGGTCGCAAACGATGCGGACCGAGTCGGCGCCCAACGCCTTTCGATACCGGAGAAGCTCACCGGCGGAGGCCTCGATGTATCCCTCGTCGGCCAGATGCCCGAACACGTACCCTTCGGCCCTGATGAAATCGCACCCGGATGCGTGCGCTACCGCTAAGGCGGCCCGGTTAGCACCGGCGAGGATCTGCACCCCGAGCGGTAGGGACACCCGTCTCCGGATGGCCTGGCACAAGCAGGCCATCGCGGCCACGATCTCTGGTCCGACCTCCCCTTTTAGGTACGGTCGGTCGTGCATATTCTCTACGATGAGAGCATCGAACCCGATCTCTTCGAGCAGCGCCGCCTCCGCCACCGCTCGTTCGAGCAGCTCTTCCATGCTGTGCTCGGAGGCGGGCGTTCCCGGAAGCGCGCCCACGTGTACCATTGCGATCAGAGCCCTAGGCCCTGGAAAGAGATCGAGCATGGATCCGTTTTCCTCGCGGGGTCCCTTATCCCTGGAAGCGGCGGCAGCCTCAGCGACCCAGCTCGAGGGTCAGGGTCCGCCCGAGGTCGGCCACCAGTTGGGCGCTCTCTAAGGAGTAGCCTCCACTGGGTAGCACCAGCAGAGCTGCCCCCGCCCGGTGTGCCCAGCGGCAGACAGCCCGAGCCGACGAGGTAAGGCAGCAGACCCTG
>CAZDLH010000500.1:0-2710 GCA_964505925.1 uncultured Burkholderiales bacterium | reverse complement strand
GCGGGTTGGAGAGGGCCAACTCGACGGCGCGAGTCGCGGTCGGCGCAGTCGCCATACCAAAGATCGCTTTGCCCGATCCCGAGAGCACAGCTCGCACGTCCGCAAAATCGAGATTGATCAAGCCCGGAGTGGTAATGATCTCGGTCATTCCTCGAACCGCATCGCACAAGACTTGATCGACGACCTGGAAGCTTTCGTCGAGGGAGCAGGTGCTGCTCTCCATATTCAGGAGTTTCTGGTTAGGCAAGACCAAGAGCGTATCGACCTCATCGTGGAGCGCCTGGACACCCTCTTCGGCCACCCGCGACCGACGTCGTCCCTCGAATTCGAACGGCTTAGTAACGACGGCGACCACGAGAGCCCCGGCCTTCTTCGCCTCTCTCGCGGCGATGGGCGCGGAGCCTGTCCCCGTTCCACCCCCAAGCCCAGCAGTCAAAAAGACCATGTCCGCACCCTTGAAAAGCTCAGCGAGTCGGGTGGAGCTCTGTTCGGCTGCTAACCGGCCCAGTTCGTGGTTAGCTCCCGCTCCCAGGCCTCTCGTCGAACCTTCACCGAGGAAAACGCATTTGGGCCCCTTTTTTGTAGAGAGTAGAGCTTGAGCATCGGTATTAGCGAGGACCAACTCGACCCCGACGGGGGGACGCTCGGCGAGACGGTTCACTAGGTTGCATCCTGCACCGCCGAGCCCCATTACAAGGATACGGGCTGGGCTGTCAGCGTGGTTGCGGGTAGACATGAATTAACTCCTGGTCTATGAATTTCTTTCAATTGAATTTTCTTCACAGTTGCCGCACCTCCTGCTCTTCCTCTAAAAATGAAAGGTATCCCGATCTCCGATGAGAAATTTGTCTAAATGGAACTGGCTCTTCACCCCCGACTCGTCATCGAGAACCTCCAGAAGGTCATCCACGGTAAGTCGGAGCAGCTGGAGCTTCTGCTGATCGCCATTCTCGCAGGGGGACACACCTTACTCGAGGATGTTCCCGGGGTCGGTAAGACCACACTGGCGAAAGGTCTCGCCTTCACTCTCGGCGGAGAGTTTCGTCGAGTTCAGTTCACCCCGGATCTTCTCCCGACCGACATTCTCGGCTCCTCGGTCTACAGTCCCAAGACCGGAGAGTTCCGGTTTTCCCCCGGTCCGATCTTCGGCCACGTTATCCTAGCCGACGAGATCAACCGAGCCTCCCCTCGGACCCAGTCCGCATTACTAGAGGCGATGAGCGAAGGGCAGGTCACCATCGAGGGAAACACAGCGACGCTGCCCAACCCTTTTCTTGTCATCGCAACCCAAAACCCCGTCGAATACCACGGAACCTACCCCCTGCCTGAAGCCCAACTAGACCGTTTCATGGTTCGGTTTAGTCTGGGCTACCCCGATATCGAAAGCGAACTCGATATGTTGAACTCCCAGACAGCGGGACACCCCCTGGAAACCCTCGCCCCCGTCCTACCCATCGAGTCCCTGGCGGAACTCAAAAGCGAGGTCAAAAAAGTGGAGTTCAGCGAGCAGCTGAAGAGACACCTCCTCGAGATCGTCGACAGGACCCGGTCGGACGCTCGCCTCCGGCTAGGATCTTCCCCGCGGGGGAGTCTCGCTCTCTATCGAGCCGCTCAAGCCCGAGCCTTTCTGATGGACCGTCGATACGTGCTTCCAGATGACATCAGAAAGCTCTGCGTCCCCGTACTAGGGCATAGAATGATCCTCCAAACGAAAGCGAAATACTCGGGAGATACCACCGCTTCCATACTTCAAGAGATCCTGGAGACCGTACCCGTGCCAGCCTGACAGCTCGGTCAGCTATGAACCTATCACACCGAATCAAACATACCCGACTCTACCTTTTTTTGGTCCAGATATTTCGCTCTCACCTCACCGAAAGCGGACGGACCATGTTCTGGTTAGTGGTTCTGTCCACTGGGCTTTCGCTCTTCTCGTTTGTCATAAAAGCCTATATCCTCTGGTGTGGTCTGATATCGGCCTGCTTTTTCTCGATCGTCGTTGCTCGTCTTTCTCGCCCCGACCTCCTAGTTCAACTGGAGTGCCCCGACCGCGCACGGGCAGGGCACCCCTTCCGAACTGGCCTGCTCTCCACCAACCGCGGTCCTAGGGTTGGGAGAGACGTTCGAGTCCTTCCGGTCTTCCCTCCGGGGTTGAAGCCTCTCACTCAACCGGCCTATCTCGCCCGACTAGACCCCGGTGAGACCTATCGTTTCTCTCAGGAGGTCTATCCCGAACGACGCGGAGTTTACAAGATCCATCGAGCCGAGCAGCAGTGCTGCTTCCCCTTCGCGCTCTGGAACGACCTCCGCTATCACCGCTGCTCACACCAGCTCGTCGTCACGCCGGACTTCCACCCCCTGGAGAGCCTCGATATCCCGGTTGGCATGAAATATCAACCGGGAGGTCTGGCTTTGACCTCCTACCACGGAGACAGTACTGAGTTTCTCTCCACCCGGGAGTTTAGACCCGGCGATCCTCTCCGCAACATTCACTGGCGGTCCTGGGCGAGACTAGGGATCCCGATCGTCAAAGAACACGGAGAGGAGTTCTTCTGTCGCTTAGCTCTGATCGTCGACACCTACCTACCGGACCCCACCTACCCCCAGCTGCTAGAGAAGGGGATCTCGTTGGCTGCTGCTATCACCGACCTTCTCGCGAGGGAAGAGTACGTTATAGATCTCTTCGCAGCCGGAGCCCAGCTCTACAGCC
>CAZDLH010000499.1:0-2723 GCA_964505925.1 uncultured Burkholderiales bacterium | reverse complement strand
CGACTCGTAGACCTACTCAACCGTAAGGCGATCTCTTTATCGCAAGTCCGGTACGCGGTCATCGACGAAGCCGACGAAATGCTCGACCAGGGCTTCGCTCGAGACGTTGAAAAGATCCTGAGCGTACTAAGGCACGACCACGTAACCGCCCTTTTCTCGGCCACTATGCCTGACTGGGTGCACCAAGCCAGCCGAAAGTATATGCACAACCCGGAAGTCGTGAGGGTCGAACCCGAAGCCAAAGATGAGCCCAAGATCGAGCATGTTCTGCTCGAGGTCGAACAGTCCCGACGCATGGACGCTCTGTGCGATCTGTTGAACCGCGCCGAGGACGGCAGCAGTATCGTCTTCGGCCGTACTAAGCACGGGGTCAAGAAGCTGGCCAAGAAGCTCGACTCCCTGGGCTACTCCGTAGGATGCCTGCAGGGGAATATGAGTCAGAATGCCCGAGACAGAGCAGTGCAAAGCTTCCGAGAGAAAGAGATCGAGATTCTGGTCGCTACGAACGTCGCAGCCCGCGGGCTCGATATCGACCACGTCGAGTTGGTGGTCAACTACGAACTTCCGGAAAGCCCGGAACTCCTCACCCACCGAGTCGGCCGAACCGGGCGGATGGGCCGAGAGGGGTTCGCGTACACCTTGGTCTCCGAAGAGGACCAGACCAAATGGCGCAAACTTAAACGAGCCATCACTCAACCTCTAAAGACCTTATCTTGGCCCGAAGCCGGCCGCGGCTCCCCCGCGAACCGATCCGAAAGGCCCTCGCGCAACGAGGGGCGCAGGCCTTCGTACGGCCACAGCCCACGACCCGGAAACCGCCCGTCACCGGCAAACGACGGTGGCGGACGTCCTGGGGGGAATCGCAACCGGCGACGCCGTCCCGCCTCTACTCGCTAGTAGGTGCTAGTAGGTAGACCGAGGCCTCGGTCTCGGTCTACCTCGCCACAGCCGGTCCTTGTGCCCCTCTCCATCTCTATGGGCGCACGGGACCTCCAGAGGGAGGGCGTGGCACCTTGGGGAAGCCCGTACGATGAGCTCTTCTAGACTGAGAACCCTGCTCGTCGAAGCGGTCTGAGCCGGTGGGCTAAGGACCCATCGGCAGCCGGGCCCAAAAAACCCCTCTAAGCTCGCCGACTTCAAAGCCGACCGCCGAATCGTCTGGGTATTTCTCGGCTAAGACCGAAGTCAACTCGGGCGAAAAGCTAGCGGGATCCCCGTGGCACGTTAGGCACAAAGGCCCGGTTACGATCGGCGCCACCACGAGCTGGTCGCCGCCTTCGGTATACACCTCGACCGGGGCGGCCGCTCCCGCCTCGCCGTAACGAGCCAGATACCCTTGGATCGCCCCTTCGGTGGCGTTCTCGGAGTTTCGCAGGCGGTGGCTCGAACGCCCCACCTCAAAGCCGACCTGCTCGGAGACCTCTACCGCGATCTCAGGCGCCCTCTCATGGCATACCTGTACCGCCTCCGTGGCCCCCCCGGCGGCCAGAGCCTCCTCGAGTTCGGTTCTTAAAGTCTCCCCGAACACCTGAAACGACTCGCGCGCTCGCATGAGACCCTCCTCCTCGAAGCTCTCAGCATCTAAACCCCCAGTGCCCGAGGCAGCGGGCTCATCCGGCGGCTGGGTCCCGGCGGTGCCCACTGAGCCTGGCGACGTGCACCCCACCATCGCTAGAAGTCCCAAGAGAAGTAGTAGCCTCCCCCCCAAAACTAGTCTCTGCCTAACCTCTAAGCCATCAAACATCTGCGCTTCTTAGGGCTAGCAGCACCCCAGCCCTCCCCTTCGCTCCTCTTAGACCCATACGACCCTCGCTCTGGGCCCGCCGTCAAGGAACCTTTCCGGCCCAACTCAGTCTAACCCCCAATAGAACAGGGCACCCTCTGCCTTTCATTAACGCCAAGCGGCAAAGCTCCCACATCCGCTCTTCTCGAAGGGTGCTCAGGGCCACCGGGCCTCGGCTACGCAAGCTCTGGGTCGAGCTCTCAGCCCGAATGTGAAACCACAAGGAACTACTCGAGGCGGAGCCCGAAACCGTACCCTGTCGATAGTACATCTTAAAGGAGTGACCAATCATGACGAACCCTATAACTACCGACCCCCAGGGAAAACGCGCCTTAGGCAAAACCGAGCTCCAGATCTCCCCCCTCGTTTTCGGGGGCAACGTCTTCGGCTGGACGATCGACAAGAAGACCTCCTTCGCCCTCCTCGATCGTTTCCTCGATGCCGGCCTGAACACCGTCGACACCGCTGACGTCTACTCAGCCTGGATAGAGGGCAACCGAGGTGGAGAATCCGAGGAGATCCTCGGACAATGGCTCAAGCGCGATCCCTCACGGCGCGAGAAGGTCGTTGTCATTACCAAAGTCGGCGCCCCCATGGGCCCCGACCGAAGCGGGCTCTCCGCTGAGCGGATCGTAGACGCCGTGGAAGGCTCTCTGCGCCGCCTCCAGACCGACTATATCGACCTGTACTTCAGCCACTTCCCGGATGACGAGACACCGATAGAGGAGACACTGAAGGCCCACAATAAGCTGATCGAGCAAGGCAAGGTCCGGGCCATCGGCGCTTCAAACTACAGCCTAGCCCAGCTGCGCAAGGCCAAAAAAGCGGCACAGACGGAGGGGCTGACACCCTACCAAGTGCTGCAGCCGGAATACAATCTCTACGATCGCGCCGGCTTTGAAGAGGAGCTCCAAGAGTTCGCCGTAGCAGAAGACTTGGG
>CAZDLH010000498.1:0-2730 GCA_964505925.1 uncultured Burkholderiales bacterium | reverse complement strand
GGCGGGTTCGGCATCGAATCGCCGGACCCTGGCACGGGGCGCTATTGGGTCGCCCTGGCCTTTCAGGATCAATAAAAAGAGCCTTCTCTAATCTAGAGAAGGCTCTTGGTCGGGGCGAGAGGATTTGAACCTCCGACCTCTTCGTCCCGAACGAAGCACGCTACCAGGCTGCGCTACGCCCCGATGTGGGGGAAGTATAGCCAGGATATCAGTGCAAGTCAAGAACTGAAAATCGAGGCCTTCAAGAACATCCCTACCGGCTAAGGCGTAACCAGGTAGACCGGAGTCCCAGCCGAGCCGGAAAGTGCTAGGCGCCCGAGCTCGGAGCCCCGCTCGGAGCTCAAGACCGTGAGCACGCCCGAGTCGGTGTCGAGAAGATAGAGCCAGTCCCCGTCCGCGCTCACGAGGAGGACATCGGCCCCCACCGGTGCCGGGGACTGCCAAAGCAGCCGCGAACCGTCCGGCCTCCAAGCCTCGAGCCTACCGTCGCGATCGCTGTAAGCGTAGAGCGCGTGTTTCTCCCGGCTCGCGAGGGCCCGGTAGACGGCCCCCCCGACCCGAGGCTCGAGTTCGGCTCCGCTGGCCTGGGCGAAGCGAGCCAGGCCAGGTGCAGCCGCGGTCGAAAAGTAGAACAGGGGCCCATCCACTGTGGCCGCCTGCACGGTGGTGCCCAACCGGATCTGAAGCTCTAGACCCCCGCTCTGGGGGTCGAGCACTACACACCCGTCGTTCTGCCACACGACCAAAGAGTCCGGGCCGACCGACAGGCCGGTGGGATCGGAGCCGGGGATCGGCCAGACGCTCTCGACATCCGAGGACACGAGACTCCAGACGACCAGCGCCCGCAGACGAGGCGAGATGAAGAGCAGTCGGTCCCCGTTCCAAGAGAAGGCGAACTCCGTGGCCCCTTCGAGCAACGGCTCCTCGAAGCGACTCGCCTCGCTAAAGTTGGGAAGGTTCCAGAAGCGAACATCCCCCTCACCGTTGGAGGCCGCCAACACCGTGCTATCTCTGGTAGCGGCTACCCAGGAGCCATTGCGCCCCGGCATCTGCAGGGTCGTCGTACTGCGGCTCACCGCCAGGTCGATCACCTCGAGCCCACCGGCCCGAGGGATCACCAGGTGATCCGCGAGTGCCGGCCGGCTTCCACCGCCGAGCGCGCCCAGAAAAAGCAGGAGAATCAGGAACTCGACGCATCTCCTTGAGAGCGCGTCGACGGATGTGTATCGGCATTCCAACGTCGACATATCCGAACGCATTCCAGGCTCGCAGGCCTAGCGCCTGCGAGCGACCCGACGACCGCGAGCGGGTCCTCTCGGCAGCGCAGAGCAGGGATCCCTGTCAGATTCACGAAACGGCGCGTTCGTTTTTCCATCGTTCTACTTTTTTCGATAGTTCTCCGAAAGGTTGGGTAATATGCAAGAAGCTATGCTGCTCGGGTTCGTCGGATCCTTAGCAGGACTCATCTTCGCCTATGTGTTCTACAAGGGTATGATGAAGGAATCTGAAGGTAACGACACCATGCGAGAGATCGCTGGTCACGTTCGGGAGGGGGCCCACGCCTATCTGCGCCAGCAGAACAAAGTCGTGCTCTCCGTTCTCGGGTTCACTTTCGTAATCTTGATCATCCTCGCTATGATGGGGCTGCAGGCGCCGCAGGTGGCACCGGCGTTTCTCATCGGTGGTATCTTTTCAGGTATGGCCGGCTATTTTGGGATGGTCACGGCGACCAACGCCAGCGCTCGAACCAGCAATGCGGCCTGGCAAGGCGGCCTGAACGCAGCCCTGAAGGTAGCCTTCCGCAGTGGAGCCGTCATGGGCTTGACAGTGGTAGGCCTCGCCCTTTTCTTCACTGTGGTGGCTTTCGTTTCTATGCGCGCCTTCACCGACTACAGTCTCACTGAGATGACCGTGATCATGATCAGCTTCGGTATGGGTGTCTCGCTCCAGGCACTCTTCGCCCGAGTGGGCGGCGGTATCTTCACCAAAGCCGCCGACGTGGGTGCCGACCTGGTAGGGAAGGTCGAAGCCGGAATTCCCGAGGACGACCCCCGCAACCCTGCGACCATCGCCGACAACGTGGGCGACAACGTCGGCGACGTGGCCGGTATGGGCGCCGACCTGTACGAGAGCTACTCCTCTTCAATGCTCGCTGCCATGGCGCTCGGAGCCGCCTCCTTCGCTGCCCTCGGTCTTTCCGAGACCGAGCAGATGAGCGCAGCGGTGGCACCGATAGCCATCGCGGGATTCGGGATCCTAGCCTCCATCATCGGGATCTTCGCGGTCCGCACCGAAGAGGGCGCTTCCCAAAGAGATCTGATCCAGTCGCTAAACCGAGGCATTCACATCGCCTCCGTGCTCTTAGCGGTGGGCTCTGCGGGCCTCTTCTACTACCTGCTGGGTGGGGTGGACCTCGACAACCGCCTCGGCTGGATGGGGCTTTGGCTCTGCGTCATCTTAGGCCTCATCGTCGGTCTCGCCATCGGGAAGGCCACGGAGTACTTCACCTCTTACGACTACGCACCCACCAAACACATCGCGGCTGCAGGCGTAACGGGACCTGCCACGGTCATCATCGAGGGGACCGCCATCGGCATGATGTCGACCTGGCCGCCCATCGCGGCCGTCATGTTCGGAATTCTAGGCTCCTTCTGGCTCTGCGGCGGATTTGCCAACATCACCTTGGGCCTCTACGGCGTCTCGCTGGCCGCCGTCGGAATGTTGAGCACC
>CAZDLH010000497.1:0-2737 GCA_964505925.1 uncultured Burkholderiales bacterium | reverse complement strand
ACCAGACCGCCGTTTAGCAGCGAACCACACCGCCCAGCGCCCCCGAAGCCGCCCGGCTCTACTGCGAGTGCGCGTCACCCACACCACGAGCGTTGAGCGCTGCTGGCAAGCGAACCAGACCGCCGTTTAGCAGCGAACCGCGCCGCGCCACTGGGAGGGGGCGCCGCTCGGCTCTACTGCGAGTGCGCCTCCACCACACCACAGGCATTGAGCGCTGCTGGGGAGCGAACCAGACCGCCGTTCAGCAGCGAACCGCCCCACCGCGGCCAAGAAGCTCAAGCCCCTACAACCCTGCTCCAACTCACGCTACCCTCTGCCCGCCCCCCCCTCATGCTGCCCAACTTAACTCCACCTGACATCCGGGAGTCCACTCGAAGCACCGGTCGGAGGTAGGGACCGAAGTCCGATTCCGCAAAGGGTGCGGGGTGTTCATCACCACTCCCTGTAATAGCCGGCGTATCTGCTGATGGACGCTGCGCCACGAACCTGTTTTTCGCGTGGGTTGGTAGCGGTGGTGGTGGTGATGCTCGGCTTCGAGGCGATGCGAGCCTTCTATCCGTTGAGTCTGTTTCTGTTGCGCGATCGCTTCGGGGGCACTTCGATCCACGTCGGGCTCTTCGCCTTTACACTGTTCTGCTTGGTCTTTCCGACGGTGCTAGCTTCTCTTGGGGTTTCGGCACAGACCGCACTACGCGCGAGCTTTGCGGCGCTGGTGTTCTTTCGGCTTCTCGGCCAACTCTGGTGGTTCGATCCCGTGGGGAATCTGGCTTTAAACTGCGGAGTCCTCCTGGCGTTTTTCATCGCGGTCACCTCTTGCCTCCGGCTCAGCCTGCACTGGGGGCGGCCGCTGCTCCTCGGGCTCGCCTTCGGGGTGCTCGGCGACACCGCTCTGCACGGGGCCCTCGGCACCCTCGATCTCACTTGGCGACACACCGCGCCATCCACGCTTTTACTACTGCTCTACTTGGGCGCTGCGCGGTGGGCCTACTCCCACGCCTGCCTCACCTCCCATGCCTCCCATGCCTCCCATGCCACCCACACCACCCACTCCTCCAAAGGCAGGCCCGACGAAGCCTGGCGAAACGCCCCCTCAGCTCTAGCTATGATAGCGGTAGGCCCCTTCCTCTTCTTGTATCTTCAGCAGTACGGAAACCTAAGCCGTTTCGCAGCGCTCCTCGACGGGAGCTACGCGGCCGCTTACGGCTGGGCCCTCGCAGGCCAAGCCGTCGCCCTAACCCTAACTGCACACCTGCTGCGTTACCTTCCCCGGCTCAGCGCCCTGCCCACTGGCCTGGTGTGGGCGGCGCTAGGCTGCGGACTGATCCTCGCCCATGCGGACCCCTGGCCTACGGACGCGACCGCCGTCTTAGCGCTGCTGTGCGGGCAGACTGCGGGCCTCATGCTGATGGGCTGCGTCATCGCATCGCCGCCCACCAAGACTGAGGTTAGGGGCGAAGCCTCCTGGCGACGATCCGTGGGGGCAGCTTGCGCCCTGGGGTTCGGACTGCTCCTCCAAGTGGCTCTGGTCTTCGCCTACTACGCGAGCTACGATCTCGTGCTCCCCATGAACCCTCACCACCTAGCGCCTCTAGCTGCATCGTTCCTATGGCTCGCAGGGGGCTTTGCACTCATGGCCCGGCGCCACGGTACGCCGAAGGTCCCCGCCCTCGGTGCCGTTGGAAGCCTACCTAGCGCGCGAGTCGGTCTCGCACTGTTAGCCGGGCTTGCGCTTCTACCGATGCTGACAGCGCCCGGAGCCCCTCCCCCGCCGGCAGCACCCGGCGACGGCACCTTCACCGCTCTGACGTACAATCTGCATAACGGCTTCGACACCCAAGGCCACCTGGGTCTCGAGCGACTCGCCCGAGAGATCGAGGCCTCTGGAGCCGACATCGTGGCCCTCCAAGAGGTCTCGCGGGGGTGGCTGGTCTACGGCTCGGTGGACATGATGAGCTGGCTCGAGCGTCGACTCGGCATGTCATGCGTCTACGGACCCACCGCCGATCCGCTATGGGGCAACGCCCTCTTCAGCCGCTTCCCCATAGAGTCGGTTTCGCTGGAATCGATCCCCCCCGACAGCCTGCTCTTGCGGCGAGGCCTCATCCGAGCCGAGGTGCAAGCCGGCGGTCCGGCCCCGCTGCAGGTCATCGCCACCCACTTTCACCACGCTAAGGGCGCATCCCAGGAGCGCCAGCTGCAGACCGACGCCGTTTTGAGTGCCGCCGCCAAAGCCTTGGCGACTCCCGAGCTTGCCGGGGACCAAGCGCTCGGACCTGTGCTGCTGATGGGCGACTTCAACGCACAGCCAGGCAGCCCTGAGATCGAGATGCTTCAAGATGCGGGCCTGCACTCCGCCCTCCCCTACGGTACGGCCACCTTCCCCGCCGACGCCCCCGACCAGCAGATCGACTACCTCTGGTCGAACCCCGCCCTCGAACTCCAGAGCAGCCGCCTCATCGGAGGCACCGCCTCGGACCATCTGGGCGTCGTCGCTCAGTACCGCGTCAAACTCGCCGAGCAGTAGCGTAGAACACAGAGCTCCGTCGCCCTAGGGGTGACGTCGGGGCGGCTCGGGGTTGCGGGCGCTGAGCGAACCCCGGGCTTGGCGCGAAGGCAGCGGGAGGGCGTGTCAACGGTGGGCCCCGAGGCCGAACGCCGCGCCGCCCAAAGCCGCCCAACTCTACTGCGAGTGCAACTCCACCACACCACAGGCATTGAGCGCTGCTGGCGAGCGAAC
>CAZDLH010000496.1:0-2742 GCA_964505925.1 uncultured Burkholderiales bacterium | reverse complement strand
GGACATCATCGGAGAGGGTCATCTGCCTTCGGACTTCCGCCATGGTGTCGGGAGCTGCAGAGAACTGCATCGTGACGTAGAGGCCCTCTCGGCTGCCGTTGACCTCATAGGCGAAGCGGCGCTTCCCCCAAGGCTTGATCTGCTGGACTTCCCCACCATTGGACTTTACATTTTCGGCGAACCGCTCCAATAATGCTGCGGTCGCTTCTTCACCCAAATTGGCTTCTAAGATGTAAGTGACTTCGTACTTATTCACTGTCTACACATTCTGGCGCGCTGCGGAATGCAGGGCCAGCCTTCCCTTGGACTATTGACTCAACTGTTTGCGAGTGGGAAGGACCCAGGTCGCTTGAGACCGGAGGAGTATAGCACCTGCTCTGCTTGAAAGCAAGGGCACGGTGCCGCCGCATTGTGTTCCCCTCGAGAGCGAGCCGGCACCCGATGGTAGAAGTCGACGAACCGCTACGCCGTTCTCTCGCCTAGTAGCTGAGGAACAGGGTCGCGACGACCGAGATCAGAGCGGTCAGGGCCCAGAAGGTGATGAAGGTTCCTCTGGCGCCCTTGGAATCTTCCCGACCTTCCCACCATACCGTCGTCTGCAGTGAAAAAAGGGAAGTAGCGAGCAGATTCAAGCCTGCCGTCAACACCACGGGTATATGCTTAGTGGCCAGCGCTGGAAGCTGAGCTGCGGTCAGCGGAAAATCCCATAAAGGTGTGCCGTAGATGAGCCCGAGCATGCACAGGGTAGGAAACATCATCAGAAGCGGCAGGCCGATCCGGAACGAATCCTGCACGGACACCTCGAACTTAGAGAAGATGGTCTTCATGAGACCCGGAACGAATGACGCCCCGGGCAGAATAGCCAGCAGCCCGAAAAGCCACAGCTGCCCGACAAAGCCTGCATCGCCCCCGGCCGGGAGATCGAAAAATCTGTAGTAGAGATCCTGGCCCAGCCAATAGTCGGTAACACCGAGAAGCCAGGCCATGTAGATCGCGCACGGTCCCAGCAGAAGAACTAGAGCTTGCCACGGGCTTCGGTCGCGGAACCAAGAGCGTGGAACCAACTGGTCGATGCGATATTCTCTCCTCTCATCGCGCGTGTTGACCGTAAGGCCGACCCTACTGTTCGACGGCATATCGGCAGGTTCCACCTGATAGACAATGCGTGCGGACTCCCCCTTGAACCTCGAAGGGGAGACCTTAACGCTGGGGTGGGCAGACTCGACCGTCCCCGTTAAGTTCCCCTGCTCCCCGCTCGAGATCTCTACGACTCCGAGATGGCACCTAGACCCCAGTTGATGGGAGAACTTGAGGCCCTTATAGACGAGAGCCACAAAGAGGGGGACCTTGGTCTCCTCTTCCCTGTTTGCACGCGCTGCAGCCCGGCGACGCGCCTTCTCGAGGCGCTCTTTACGAACTTGCTCTAAGACCGCCGAGCTCGGATCCTGCTTACGCTTGCGCCTACGGGAAGCTCGCTTCTCCTTCTCGCGCTCCAACTGTTCTCTAGAGATCGCATCCGGCTGTTCCCGGACCCTCGCTCCTGAAGCCGACGGAGTAGCCTCCTCGGGCTTAGGCGAGCCGATCGCGCTCGTTACCGCGTCGATTCCGGCCACCGGGGCCGCCGCCGACCGTTGCGCAACGGTGGACTCCTTTGAACCGACATCGGAAACAGGCTCGGGAGTAGACGGTGTAAACGGGTCGTACTCCTCACCCGTTCCCCCGATCCCTGAAAACAGATCGTGATCGAGAACCTGGTCGGAAGCGGCCCCCAATAGAAGCTCGCCGCCGTCATCCCCGACCCCCCCGAGTTCGAGTTCCGCCGGTCGGAACAGCTCAGCGCGAACCTCGAGCGGTAGATAGGTCTCGAGTTCGCGAACCAAAACTTCGTTCGACTCAGGATAAAGAACTTCGAAGTAGCCTCTACTGGGGATCTGAATGGCGTACTCTGGAAGAACTAGGTCAAAGAAGTCGTCGGTCAACTCCACCACGATCTCTTCTTGACCATCGAGGCCGGGCTCCTCAGCGTAGTTCTGTACACCCGAAAAAAGTGATTCAGAGGCTCTTAGCCAGCTATGTAATAAGGATAGTCCGAAAGACTCTTCCGCCTCCGAGAGCCCTTCTTCTAAATGCCTTTGTCGACACCAATAGGAGATGAGCATCTCCGATTCGCGAGGGTCTAGGGACCCGGGTCCTTCGGTGCCCAAGCAGCGCGTGTGAAGATATGCGCCGCCACCGGGATCGAAGAACACCTCTCTTAGACTCTCCAGGATGACACCCGTCGCCGCCTCCCGCAGGTAAGACAGCGCTGAGACCAAGAGGCGCTCTTTTTGGAGTAGGCTCGCCTTCGGTGCGAAGCCCTCTAAGAGTTCAGCCTCGAGGGGGGCAGCTCTTCCGCCGAGGGCCGCTGTCGTCAGGCCCGAGAAATACTGGACGAGATACTCCAGAGCGCTCCCCATCCAAGCACCGGGCGACCCACCCTTAGATAACGCCTCCTCCAGCCTCTCTAACTGCCCAGAAAGGATCGGGGGCAGCCCTTCCGGGCGCGCGAAGGAGGTCACCGCAGTGGCCGGCTCCACCTCTCGGCTCGGGAGCACCGGCTCGACCCTGGGGACGGGTTCGGAGACCTCCGGCGAAACCAGTTCGAGCGTCTCTCTGCATAGATGAATGACGTACTCGGGATCGACCATCTCGAGGAAGTCGTCCTCGTAGGCCACGACGCCCTCGAGCCTGCCGTCACTAGTG
>CAZDLH010000495.1:0-2742 GCA_964505925.1 uncultured Burkholderiales bacterium | reverse complement strand
CCTTCGTACTCCTCTTGTCGGAGCTCTCCGGCGATACCGTAGCGGCCTACCTCACCTCCTGTGTGGCCCAACGTCTACAGCAGACCTTGGCGCCCCCGTTTCAGGGCAGCGACGGTGCGGTAGAGCTGAAGTTCTCGTTCGGGGTCTCGCTGTTCCCCCACGACGCCACCAGCGGCGAACAGCTCCTGGTCAACGCCCAGCAGGCGCTGGATGCGGCCCAGGCCCTCGGTGGACGGCGGGTGAGCTTTTTCCACAAAGAGCTGCAAGGGCAGCACGAGGCTCGAGTGGAGCTCGACCGCGAGATGCGCGAAGGGCTCCAGCGCGGTCAGTTCGAGGTGCTGTATCAGCCCATCGTGGAGCTTTCTACGCTACAGGTTATCGGGGTCGAGAGCTTGGTCCAGTGGCACCACCCCCGAAAAGGGGTCCTCTCGCCGAGGGACTTTCTCGAGGTGGCCGGTCGCTCGGAGGCGATCGTCTCCATCGGGAGCTGGGCGCTACAGCAGACGTTCGCCCAGGCGGCCGAGTGGCAAAAAGCCGGCCTGGCCGTACTGGTCAGTACGAATCTGGTGAAGCGCCAGCTGCGCCAGGCCGACCTTCTGGGCATCGTATCGGCCTGTCTAGGAGAGCACGAGTGTGCGGCTGAGCGGGTCTTGATCGAGGTGCCGGAGGAGGTCCTCACCGATGAGCATCCCCAGATCCGGCAGAACCTGGCCGGGCTGAGCGAGATCGGTCTGCTCTTGGCGGTGGACGACTACGGTCAGGGGGAGTGTTCGCTGCTGAACCTCCAGCAGGTGCCGACCCAGGTGCTGAAGATCTCCTCGTCGGTCATCGGGAAGACCCCCGAGGACGAAGCGGCCAACGGTTTCTTGATGTCGATCCTGACCTCGGCTCGCTATCTCGGGAAGAGGGCCATCGCCACCGGAATCGAGACCGAAGCCCAGAGGAACTGGCTGGCCCAAGCGGGGTGCCGCTTCGGGCAAGGCACTATCTTGGGGGCTCCGGTCCGGGCCGAGCAGATCCCCAAGCTTCTCGGTAGCGCTTAAGAGCAGACCATCCCCCGAGAGGTCTCCGGCGGGGGCGCGTGGTAGGTTCCCCCATGACTTATGAGCGTGTCTTAACCATCGTTGCCGACGGCTGTGGCGCCGGAGCTACACCCGACTCCATACAGTTTGGAGACGACCCGAAGCACCCGGGAAACACCCTGGTTCACGTGGCTGCCTCTCAGCCGGACGGCTTGGCCATCCCCAACCTGCGCCGCCTGGGCCTGGGTCATCTGGTAGACCTGAAAGGTCCGGTCGCTCCCGAGCCTCCGGTAGGGAGCTACGGACGCCTACAGGAGGCGAGCATGGGCGGCAAGGATACGGTGACCGGCCACTGGGAGATGATGGGCATCGTGGTGCAAGAGCGCTTCCCCACCTACCCCGAAGGCTTCCCCCGGGACCTGCTGGACCGCTTCGAGGCGGCCATCGGGAGGAGTACCCTCGGAAATCGACCGGCTTCGGGTACCGTGATCATCGACGAGTTGGGCGCCGACCATATGAAGACCGGCTCTCCGATCGTCTACACCAGTGCGGATTCGGTGTTCCAGATCGCCTGTCACGAGGGGGTCATCCCCATCGAGGAGCAGTATCGGATCTGTGAGGTGGCCCGGCAGCTTCTGGCGCCCCCGCACGCCCTGCAGAGGGTGATCGCGCGGCCCTTCGAGAGCACCCCCGATGGCGGGTTCCGCAGGACCGAGCGACGTAAGGATTTTCCTCTTGAGCCGCCGCGCAACGCCCTCGACTCCCTTTCCGAGGCGGGGGTCTACACCGCTGGAATCGGAGTGATCCCGGAGGTGTTCGGCGGCCGGGGGTTTAGCTACTCCGAGCGTACCCAGACCAACGAAGAGCACTATCTGGCCACCATGAAGCTGCTGGAGTCTGGGCAGTCCGGCTTTTTCTTCATCAACTTCGAAGACTTCGACATGCTCTACGGACACCGCTTGGACCCGAACGGGTTCGCGGCGGCGCTGGAGACCTTCGACGGCTATCTCGAGAAGATCCTGGCCGCGATGGGCCCCAAGGACCTGCTGATGATCACCGCCGACCACGGCAACGACCCCACCATTCCGAGTACCGATCACACCCGCGAGTACGTGCCGCTGCTGCTGTATAGCCCCGGTCTGCCGGGCGGGCACGCCTACGGCGATCGCTCGAGTTTTGCCGATGTGGGGGCCACCGTGCTAGAGGCCTTCGGGCTCCCTCCGGGGCCGGTGGGACGCTCGCTGCTCGAGCCCCTTAGAGGAGCCCGCTAGGGCCAACGGCGATGAGCGAGCGCACACCGAGTCCGGCGGCTTCCCAGGAACTGGAGGCGATCGACGGGAGCTGGACGCTAGGTCGGCTCAAGAGGGAGTACCCGTCGGTGGAGCTCGCTCTCTACGCTCACTTCGGCGTGGGCTCGCGGGAGCGTTCGGGCTTCTCCAAGGAGGAGACCCTGGCCGACCTGCTGCGGCGACATCTGGTGTTCGACGTCGAGAGCGCTTGCCGTCGCCTCTTTCAGCTAGCCCGAGAGGACCGAGCCTGGAGCTTGGAGCCGCGGGAGTTCGCTCTAGACCGTGCGGGTCAGAGCGCTCTGCTACCGGTGGACTGTCGCAGCGAAGGCGCTTTTCGCACCGCTCACCTACCCGGTGCGGCCTTGCTGGGGGGGGCGCTGGTCTCCGAACTCCGGGCCTTGGGGGATCGGGGGCCGGTGGTGGTCTGCTGC
>CAZDLH010000494.1:0-2750 GCA_964505925.1 uncultured Burkholderiales bacterium | reverse complement strand
GGCGTAAATACTCTACGATCGACTCTAGGGAGCTCCCTGGACCGAAAAGACGACCGACCCCTCGCTTGGAGAGCTCCTCCATGTCGTCGTCGGGGATGATCCCTCCGCCGGATAGTAAGGTGTCGTCGAGACCCGCTTCGTCCATGAGCTCCTTGACTCGGGGGAACAGCGTCATGTGAGCCCCCGAGAGGATGGACAGGCAGACCGCATCCACGTCCTCTTGGACCGCGGCGTTCACGATCTCTTCGGGCGTCTGATGCAGACCAATATAGACGATCTCCATCCCCGCATCCCGAAGCGCGCGCGCTACCACTTTAATCCCCCGGTCGTGGCCGTCTAGCCCTGCCTTCGCCAGTAGAATCTTATGCCGTCTCGACATCGTTCGTCCAATCTCCCGAATGCTCCCGACTCCGGATCGGGGTGGGCTGCTCCGGGCTTTAGAACCTCAAGTCGATGGCGGCGAGTTCTCGGCGGACCTCTCGCCAGAAGTTCGAGGTCGCTTCGACGAGTGTAGAACGGCCGTCTCGATACTGTAGGGCGGCACGGTCAAGACACTCCTCCACCTTAGGATTCGACCACAGTCGATCGTCTAAGGCCACGCGCACCAGCTCTTTGATTCGAGCCCGGGCTTGGCTGCGCCGTTTCTTCTCTTGACGGTCGCCCTCCTGCAGCCATCTTCGGTAGGCGAAGATCTCGTCGATCAGCTCCTCGACCCCTTCGTCGCGAAGGGCGCAGGTGGGCACGACCGGCGGCCGCCGCCCTTCGACGATCAGGTAGCGGGAGGCGTCGACCAACTGGTGCTTCATCTCCTCGGCGCCGGGCCGGTCCGACTTGTTCACCACGAAGAGCTCGGCGATCTCCATCAGGCCAGCTTTCATCGCCTGGACCGCCCCGCCCGCTTCCGGGACCAAGACCACTACCGTGAGGTCGCAGGCGGTAGCGACGGCGAGCTCCGACTGCCCCACCCCGACCGTCTCCAGAATCACGATCTCTTTCCCGGAGGCGTCCAGCAGGTCCGCCGCCTCCTGGGTGGCTCTCGCCAGGCCCCCCAGGCAGCCCCGGCTGGCCATACTGCGCACGAAGACCCCTGGGTCGCCGCTCGAGCGAAGCATGCGGACCCGGTCTCCCAGAAGAGCGCCTCCGGTGAAAGGCGACGAAGGGTCGACGCAGATCACCCCCACCCCGACCCCCCTCTTTCGAAGGCCGCGGACCAAAGAGTCCACCAGCGTGGATTTTCCCGCTCCCGGAGGACCGGTGATCCCGATCCGCAGCGCTCCCCCGATCCGGGAAGACAGCCGACCCAGCAGCTCGGTCCCGGTGGGACGCCCGTTCTCTACTAGCGTGAGAGCCCGGCCGAGGAGCCGCTGCTCTCCGGCGAGCACCCCCCGTTCGAGTTCATCGATACTGTAACGACCCATCACCGTCTCTTTTCGCGCGATAAAGCCGGGGTAGCCCTAGCCGCCCCAGTGCTGGACGGGAGGCTAGCTGGACAGTCGAGCGGCGTAGACGCCGGAACTCGCCTCGATGGCTGCGAGGGTCTCGCTGGTCGGGCAGCGGTCGCAAACGATCCGCGCCGACGCACCTTCCTCGCCCACGAACACGGTGTTCTCCATCTCCTGAACCGAAACCCCGCCCTCCTTGAGGGCCTTGAAAACCCCGGCCAGCACGCCGACCCGATCCTCGTGGCGAACGAACAGGCAGAAACTGCCCTTGGGGGTCTCCCGGACGTTCACGCAGTTCGGCAGCGGGAGCCCTTCGACGAAAGCCTTGACGATGCGCGACGCCTCGCCACCGGTGGCCAGCTCCGACTCCTCGGTGGAAGCCCCGACATGGTGCGTACCGTACAGATTGGGATGCTGGGCGATCTCATCGATAAAAGGTTCGGACTTGCCGCTGGGCTCATCGTGGAACACGTCGGTACCGACAAGGACCCCGCGGTCCAGCGCTCTTTTGAGCGCCTCTTTCTGGACCACCTCAGCTCGGCAGGTGTTCACGAAGATGTCCCCGGGCTCGAGGCGCTCGAAGAACTCATCTCCTAGTAGCTCTCGGGTCTGCTCGGTCAAAGCCAAGTGAACCGAGACCACCGAACAGTCCCTGGCCACCTCCTCGGGGGTGGCCGCGAACTTCACTCCTAGGAGTTCGGCTCTATCGGGTGTCAGCGATCGAGACCACGCGTGCAGTTCGACATCGAACCCTCGCAGCCGCTCGATCACCCCCATGCCGATACTGCCGAGGCCGATGATCCCTACCTTGCGCCCGCGGAAGCCGGTGGCCGAAGAGAACTTCCCTTTCTCCCAACGACCCTCCCTGAGCGCCGCGACCCCGCACGGTATCCGGCGGTCCCACGCCAGCATGAGCGCCACGGCGAGTTCAGCCACCGCGATGGCGTTCTTACCAGGGCAGTTGCAGACCGCGATCCCCCGGCGCGAAGCGGCAGCCAGGTCGATGGTGTTGACGCCCGCTCCAGCGCGGATGATCAGCCCCAGCCTCGAAGCGGCCTCCACCGTCTGGGCGGTGACCTTGGTCGAACGGACGATCAGGACATCAGCATCGCCGATGGCGTCGGGCAGGTCTTCGGCCTTGAGACCCGGCTCTACCCGGCACTCATCGGCTATCTGGCGCAGTTCCTCAAGCACCAGAGGGTGCATCTTATCAGCAACGAGAAGCTTCACGTTAGTCTCCTTCCAGCAAGACGGGCCTCGGGGTCGAGCCCTCGGTCGACCCTATTTGAAACGATATGTGATTCGACC
>CAZDLH010000493.1:0-2752 GCA_964505925.1 uncultured Burkholderiales bacterium | reverse complement strand
CGAAAGCCACGGTCGAACCATGGTCATCGAGGTCATGGGGAGATACGCTGGCTGGATCGCGCTGCACGCCGGGATCTCGGGGACCGCCGATGTGATCTTGCTACCGGAGATCCCCTATCGTATGGAGTCCGTCCTCGAGAAAGTGAAGAGTCGCTATCGGGGAAGGCGCGGCTTCTGTATCATCGTGGTAGCCGAAGGCGCGCAACCCGTCGGAGGGAAGCGCTCCTTGCTCGAAAAAAAATCAGCCGGACAGAACGAGCGCCTCGGAGGCATCGCAGAACAGATCGCCCGGGAGATCGAATCGGAGACCGGGATCGAGACCCGCTCCACCGTTCTAGGTCATCTCCAGCGCGGCGGTTCACCCACCTCCTACGACCGTCTCCTCTCGCTGCGCTTCGGCGCAGCCGCGACCCGCACTCTCGCCCAAGGGGTCGCCGGCGTGATGGTGGTCTTGGACCCCCCGAGCGTGCGGTACGTAGGTCTCAATCAGGTGATCGGGCACCTCAAGAACGTTCCACTCGATTGCGATACAGTGAGAACGGCGCGAGACCTCGGGGTCTGCCTGGGCGACTAAAAAGGCCTCAGGTGACCCTCTCGGTCACCAAAGAGTCGAGTACCGAAGCTCCGATCTCAAAGCTTTCCAGCCGGGCCTTATGCTCGTAAGTCAAGCAGGTGACCATCAGCTCGTCCGGTTTCAGACGGTCCACGAACTCCTCGATCTGCTCTCGAACCTGTTCGGGGGTACCGCACGCGGTCACCTGAAGCGCTTGGTCAGCGGCTCTGATCCAAGGTGCCGGAAAACGAGCGTTGAGGTCGTCGATGGGCGGTGGGACGCGTCCGGGCTGGCCGAATCGTAAAGAGATAAATATCTGCTGCACTGAGCTGAGCATCCGAAGAGCAGCCCGTTCGGTCTCGGCAGCAAAGAGGTTCATCACCATCATCAGTTTAGGCTCCGAGTGGAACTCCGAGGGCTGGAACCGCTCTCGGTACAACACCGCTGCCTGCTCCATCATCGTGGGGGCGAAATGAGAGGCGAACGCGTAAGGCAGACCGAGCAGTGCCGCAAGCTCTGCACTATACAAAGAGGAGCCTAGCAGCCAGACGGGCACTTCCGTTCCGGTGGCGGGAATGGCCTCGATCGGGCCGGGGTCCGGGCTGAAGTAGTCGATCAGCTCGACCACATCGCGCGCGAAGGTGTCGCCCGCCCCTTCCAGAACGGCCTGCCTTCTTAAGGCGCGGGCTGTCCGCGGGTCCGTGCCGGGAGCTCGACCGAGACCCAGATCGATCCTACCTGGATAGAGTTGAGCGAGAGTGCCGAACTGCTCTGCGACCACCAGCGGAGCGTGATTCGGCAACATCACCCCGCCCGAGCCCAGACGGATCCGCTCGGTCTGGCCGGCCAAGTGGCCGATCAGAACCGCTGGCGATGCGCTGGCCACTCCAGGCATATTGTGGTGCTCGGCCAGCCAGAGTCGGTGGTATCCCGAGCGGTCCAGCGTGCGAGCTACCTCGGTGAGTTCCTCGAACGCTCGGCCTGGGTTGGAGCCCTCCGAAACGGGGGCTAGGTCTAAAACGGAATAGCGCTTCACTAAACTACCTGCTTTCCCTTAAACCAACCGTATCGAAAGAGTGGAGTTCTCCGATCTTTTCCTACTACCAAGCGATCTGGTATCGGAAACGAAACCCGTTGTGATGATACGAAGGCCCTTCCAGGCTCTGCTTCATCTCGTAATTGAGCATTAAGCGATGCTCTGGCGCTCGACTCACGTAGTAGGTCAGCCCTATCACTTTCCGGTCCCTAGCGTTGGCCGCGTTACTCGCGGTGAGGCGGTCTACGAAATCGAGGTCCGGATCGAACCGATCGTAACCCACTACGAAGTCCAGCGGATCGGAGATGCGATACACGCCGGTCAGGTAGAAGCCGCTGGCCTTGGTGTCCGCTCTGGAAGCGGTGTTGTAGCCGTCGCTGTAGAACGCCTCCCCTTCTAGCTTCCATGGCCCGTTGGCGTACTGGAACTCCGTTGCGACTTTTCGAACCGGGATATCCGCCGTAGTCCCAGTGGGCCGAAAGGTTCCAAAGTGTCCGGAGACTCCGACGCTGGTCGTTTCGTGAACCGGGAACGAAGCTCTACCGAGAACATCGAAGCTTCCGTTACTGTCACCGTTGCTTCTCGACTGCCCTAGAAACGTCCCTAGAGCGAACTCGCCCACATCGGTGTCGTGATAGACCGTCACTCCGACGTCCCGCTCCGGGTAGAGATAGACGGTGGCATCGCTACGTTCGACGGTGTTGGTAGTTCGAGAGCTGCGCAGCCCCTCCCATCCGAACGGCACTTTGTAGCGGCCTACAGCAAGCGAAGTGTTCTCGCTGATCTGATAGCTCATCAGCAGGTCTAGAACGTCTATCTGCTTACTCGCGACGTCGACATTGAACTCGGTATCGATATGAAAGTCTGGCGAGAGGTGAAAGAGAAACACGGGACGGAACCGTCGGATCCCGAAATCTCTTTGGGTATCGAAGGGCGCTAGCCCGTTGTTTGCCGGATCGCCCCCCTCCCTACTAGCGCCGAGACCGCCGCTATTAACCTGAAACTGGATCTGACCGCTATGCTCTATGTACGGGTAGCCGCCCACTTCCTCTACGGGCTCCTCCTCTGCGAACTCTTCCCGCTTCTCCGGATCCTGCTCGCTCTCAGATGCGGGCGCGAGCTCGTTCTCTGCCGTCGGTAACGGGGGAACGGGTTCGGTCTCC
>CAZDLH010000492.1:0-2753 GCA_964505925.1 uncultured Burkholderiales bacterium | reverse complement strand
CTCCCTAAGGTCGCTCAGGCGGGTTCTCAGATGGCCGATGGCGCACCGCAGTACGACCCCCTGGGTGAGCTTGGTGTGAGAAAGATAGAAGCGCCCCTGGGAGTTCAGTCTCTCCATGAGCCCCAGCTGCTCGGCGTCGCTTCGCCCTCTCCACCGGAAACAGACCAACGAAAGCTGCACCGGTAGAGCCAGCTCGAACGTCTGCGACCCTTCGATCCACCGTCCGAACTCCTGGGCGCACTCCATATGGTAACGGATCCTCTCCGTCAGGCCTTCGCGACCGAAACAGTGGAAGAGCATCCAGAGCTTCAGCGAGCGAAAACGTCGACCGAGCTGAACACCGGTGTCCATCAGGTTGAGAACAGAGCCGGCCTCCTTGTTGGCTAGATACTCCGGCGTCAAAGAGAACGCCCGGAGCAAGACGTCCATCTTAGCGCAGAGCAGCAGCGAACAGTCGAACGGCGTAAACAGCCATTTGTGGGGGTTGAACACGATCGAGTCGGCCCGTTCCCAACCGGCAAAGCGGCTCCGGCACTCCGGCACGAAGGCCGCCGCGCCGCCGTAGGCTGCGTCCACGTGCAGCCAGACCCCCTGACGGCTACAGACATCGGCGACCGCTTCCAAAGGATCGACGGTCGCCGTGGACGTGGTTCCAGCGGTGGCCACCACCGCGATAGGGAGAAAGCCGGCCTCCCGGTCGGCCAGGATCGCCTCCTCGAGCAGTTCGGGTCGCAGCCGGAGCTGTTCATCGCAGGGGATCTTCCGTAGCTGCTGAGCACCGATCCCCAACAAGAGCACCGCCTTATCGATGGAAGAGTGGGTGTGCTCCGAGCAGTAGACCGTCAGGCGGTGCCCCGTCTGGCCCATCGAGCGGATATCGGGCGCCGCCTGCTCCCGGGCCGCTGCTAGCGCGTGGAGAGTGGAGACCGACGCGGTGTCGTAGATCACTCCATGAAAAACCTCGGGGAGTCCCAAGGCTTGGCGGACCCAGCCCGTGGTCACCTCTTCGAGCTCGGTCGAAAGCGGCGAGGTCCGCCACAGCATAGCCTGCTGGTTCAACATCGCCGAGAGCCACTCCGCGAGCACGCCGGGCATGCTCGCCGAGATGGAAAAGTAAGCGAAAAACCGGGGAGAGTTCCAATGGGTCAGCCCGTCCCACAGCTGATTCTCGAAGCGGTCCAAGGCCTCTCGAGGACTGATCGGATGCTCTGGGGGCTCCAGTCCGATCCTATCCTTGAGCTCTCCCGGCTGCACCTGGGACAGGATCGGCTCGGTGCGCTCGCCCGAGCCCAGATACCCTTCGGCGAGCTCGAGCAGTCGCTCCGCCGCCCGGCGAAACTCCTCTTGCGATACGTCTCCTAGCGGTTCGGCGTACATTGTGATCGGGCCCTTCCCTCAAAGTTCGGATATCGTCGTGAGCTTCGAGGTCTCGAGCTCAGCGAAAAAAATCTAGAAACTCTTCCCAGCGCCGCTGCCACTCGTGGGCCGCTTTGAGAACGGTGCGCTTTTCCGAATGAGCCCGCTGCGCGTTCCTGTACACCTCGAGCATCGCTCGGCCTTGGGACAGTATATCGAACCCTGCTGCCCGAGCCTGAGCGCGATCCCGAAGCTCGCCGAGATCCTCGCGTTCTAGCATGCGCTGGATCCCTTCGGCGACAGCCTCTGCGCTATGCTCCGTCAGGAACGCACAGGTGTCGTCCACCGCTTCCCGCGTGCCGCTGGCATCGACAGCGACCACCGGCAGTCCAGAGGCGAGCGCTTCGAGAGTAACCAGACCTTGGGTCTCGGTCACGCTCGCGAAAGTGAAAAGGTCGGAGGCCCCGAGATAGGTCGCCACCTTTTCGAAGGGCACCAGTCCGGTGAACTCCACCGACTCTCGAACGCCCAGGTCGCTGGCTTTCTGCTCCAGCGCTTTGCCTTCGTCACCGGAGCCGATAATAACCAGACGGCAGTCCTGGCGCTGAAGCTTTGCGAAGGCCTCGATGAGCATATCGAAGCTCTTCTCTTTGGCCAACCGTCCGATGGAGACCAGATAGGTCAGCTCGTCGCTCCAGCCCAGCACTCTCCTGGCCTCCGCGCGGTCCACCTTTCCGAACCTCTCCGTTTCGATCCCGGTGGGGACCACCGACACGCCCCGGGTGATCCCGTAGTGCTCCTCGAGCATGTCGCGAATGCTCTCGCTCGGTACCACCACCCAGTGACACTCCTCCATGAACGACGCAAGCCAGGAGTGAATGAAGTCCTTTACGTTCTCTTGGGGCAGCGGCTCGGCGTAGTGAGAGTACTCGGCGTACCTAGTGTGGTAGGTGAACACCAAAGGTAGGTCCATCTCCTGGCTCTTGCGGGCCGCCACCCTGCCCAACAGCGCCGGGTGGTTCGCGTGGAGCACGTGCGGCTTCAGGGCGGGCAGAAGTCGATCGATGTACGGCGACACCGGAAGGGTCAGGGGGTACTTCTGTAGAGGCAGTTCGACGGCGGGGTAGCGAAAAATGTACGGCGCTCGATCCTCGATCTCCCCGCAGTCCGGACCAAAGACGAAGACGTCGTGGCCCAGCCTCGTCAGGGCTTTCCGAAAGGTCTCTACCGAGACCACGACTCCGTTCGTTGTAGGGAGATAGACATTGGTGAACATCCCGATCCGCATCCGGTTCTCACTCATGCTCGGTACCTTTCGTGTTCGATGATCGCTAGGGCGTCAGCTCCCTAGTATCCCCCGACGATCGACAGATGCGATCTTACAGGTCACTCTACCT
>CAZDLH010000491.1:0-2756 GCA_964505925.1 uncultured Burkholderiales bacterium | reverse complement strand
AGGCGGACCTCGGTCGGGTAGAGGTCCCGGACCCGCTCGGCGACCGCTCGAAGTCTGGCCCGGTCGAAGGAGCGTAGGCGGATCTGAGCCTGGCGCAGATTGTCCTCGACAGCGTCGTCGAAGGTCACCTTGAGGCGATCCTGGAGCGGGGGCAGCGACGGGATCCCCTGAGGCGCTTCGAACAGGTCCGGCGTGCCGGTGAAGAGCAGGTAGAGCCCCGGAAATTCGTGACGGTCGCAGGCGTCCACCAGCTGGCGCAGCACCTCGAAGGAACGGAGGCGTTCGGGTCTGCGCAGGCGTAGGGTGGTCTCCACCTCGTCGACCACCACCAGCAGTCCAGGGCCTTGACGGTGAGAGCCGCTGCGCACGATCTCCAGGAGCGCCCGCAGGAAGGCGAAAGCGTCGCGGTCCTCGAGTTTGCCGGTGACCCCGGCGGCTTTTTTCATGGAGGCGGCCACCTTATCCTCGCCGGAGATCCAGTCGAGGAGGGCCCCGGCCTGAGCGTAGTCCCCTTCGAGTTGGGCCTGATGGTAGGCTTTGAGGCAGGCCGCCAGACGGCCGGAGCGGTCGGAGAGCTCCAGCAGCTCCCGGTCCACCATGCGGCTCACCTCTTCGGAGAATCTGGGATGGTCCTCGTCGAGCCCCTGGACCTCCACCACCTTCTCTTCGAGGTTGTAGAGCCAGCGGTCGAGGACCGACCGGAACTGCCCGCCCGCTTGGGAGGGGTGACGCGAGAGCCCCTCGCAGATCCGGCGATAGAGGGCCACCGGTCTATACAGCGGGGTCTCGGCCGCCGAGATGACGACCTTCGAGACCAGAAAGCCCCGGGCGGCTGCCCGGGAGGATATCAGACTGGAGAGAAAGGTCTTCCCGGCGCCGTAGTCCCCCCGGAGAAACTTATAGCCGCTACGCCCTTGGGCCGCCAGCTCGAGCCCCTCCTCCAAACTCTGGACTTGTGGCTCGAGGCCCACGGCGATCTCCTCGACGCCGACATCGGGGACCGTTCCGCTTCGGAGCGCGTTCATCAGAGTCCAGCGAGCGGTGCGGTCGAGGTTTGTAATGGGGGCAGTCTTCATTTGAAAAATATTCCTCATTTCATGGAAGATTACTTCAGAACGTATGTTCTTTTTTCCGACCCCCGCCGGTGAAGGGGCTATCTCCCGGGCTGCTATTGTCTGAACAGCACGGATAAACTATAATCGGTAGGCTCAGGATGCGCGACCTGAAAGGGTCGGTGGGCTGAAGCTCCTTGGAAGGTACGGGTAAGATCCGGATGATGGAAACCGTTGTTCGCGACGATGAGACTCTCGAAAGTGCACTGAGGCGTTTTCGCCGTCAGTGCAACCAGTCGGGACTGATGGCCGAGCTTCGCCGGCGTACGCACTACGAGAAACCGAGCGATGTGAAGCGGCGGGAGCGCCAGAAGCGTCTCCGTAAAGAGCTCGAGTAGTCCTAATACTCATCGTCGGTTTTCTGCGCCGAGCACCGGAACGTTTACCCGGCTGAAGCGTGAATTTCGACGACCGACCGTACGAGGGAGGGCTCCGTTGGGCGCCCTCCCTCGTCTGTTTCCGAGAGGCTGGACTCGCCGATGAGCCGGGAGTTCGGAGCCTAGGAGTTCGAAGGTGGGGCCCGAACCGAACTGAAATGAAAACCATCCTGGTCATCGACGACGACCCTCAGCTGAGAGCTTTAGTCGAACTAGCCCTGAAGGTCACGGCCGGCTGGACGGTGCTGGAGGCGGTCTCGGGCGAGGAGGCCCTGGACCTGCTTCAGACGGAGCGCCCCGACGCTATTCTTCTGGACTATCATATGCCGGGCCTGAGCGGGCTGGAGACTCTGGCGAGGATCCGGGAGACCCCCGAGCACCGCGCGATACCGGTGGTGGCCTACACCGCGGATCCCCGGGCCTTGGACCCGAACGACCTGCCGGAGGGGCTATCCGGGGTGCTGCTGAAGCCGTTCGCCCCCGATTCGCTAGCCAAGCGGCTGCGAAGTCTGGTCGAGCAGCCTAGGCCCTAGAAGGCTCACTACTGGACCTGCAGTCGTCATGCTCTATCTCCTCCTGTTGATCTTTTGGACTCATTCCGAGCTGCCCGCTCACCTGGCGGCGGCCGAGCGTCAGCGACACATCGTCTTGCTGGGGATCGGTCCGGATATCCCTCCGCTGTCTACCGAACTGGCCGAGGCGGCCTGCCCACCCCTGGTTCTCGAGAGCCGCACGCTTCCGGTGGACCACTATCGGGCCGCCGAACTGGATCGGAACCTCCGCCTGTACGGGGAAGAGTCGGTGTACCTCGATCCGGAGTACGTGGTCTTGCACTACACGGTGATCGACGACCCTGAGGCGGTGATGCGCGCTTTCACTCGCCCGACGTCGATAGCGGTAGGGAACCAGCCCTCGGCCACAGCGCTGGTCTCGGTGCACTATATGGTGACCCAGGACGGCACCGTCATGGCTCTGGTGCCCGAGGACCGCCGCACCACCGGCTCTTACGGTCTCGACCACAAAGCCTTGGCCATCGAGATGGTGGCCACCGATGAGGAGGACCTTCTCTCCCGACCTTTGCAGCTTCTGGCGGCTTTCTGCCTGGTGGACGGCTTGGCTAAGAAGTATCGGATCCCGGTGCAGAACGTGATCTCGCACCAGGAGCTGGCTTGCGGTAAGTTTTTTCTGTCGGACTACACCGATCGCGCGGATACCGAGTATCCGTACTTCTATCCCGAGCCGCACTTTCGTTACGACCCGGGCCCCA
>CAZDLH010000490.1:0-2765 GCA_964505925.1 uncultured Burkholderiales bacterium | reverse complement strand
CCTCCTCACCACTCTCACCGAGACCGCGCTAGAGCAGCACCGCCAGCAGCTCCAGACCTTCCCTCCCCAAGTCAAAAACCTTCCGGTCGATCGCCAGATCGTTCCGGGGACCCGGGTAGGGCCGGTGGTCTTGGGGTCGGAGTTAGCGAGGATGCACTCCTATCTGGGGGAGAGCCAGCTGCGACCTGAAGCCGACGGGTTCATCCACCTCTACCCCGCGCACGGCTTGATGCTCTACACCGAAAAGGGGAGGATCTTGGCGGTCACCGTTCGCTCTCCGGACTACCAGACCCGCGGCGGAGTGTCGGTGGGGAGCGACGTCGACCTAGTACTGCGGACCATGAGCGCGAACTACGAGATCGAGGGGGACCCGACTAGCGGCCGATACGTTCTCCGGGACTGGGAGAACGGATGGCAGGTCGGAGTTCTCGAGCACAAGGTCGAATATCTTTACCTGACCCCTAAGCTCACCGTCGTCAGACCAGGCCACTAGGGGAGCGTTCAGGGGAAACGCGGGACCTCTTTGTCCGGATAGACCCCCAGGGGCAGACAGAGCAGATAGCCGCTCTGCAAGCGGTGAAGATGGTTCGGGTCGAACGCCTCCTCGAGGTCTGGCGATACGTTCAGCAGATCCGCTAAGAGCCGACTCTTTTCGAGGGGCAGCTCCGGTAGTTCGGGTAGATAAAGTACAGCGGCGTCGAGGCTGAGCCCCACCAATCGACCGCCGAAGCGCCGGAAGAGACGTCGAAGCCATCCGGCGAACTCTACGGAGGGCAACGCCGAGCGCTCCTCTTCCAACAAGAGCGGGAGCTGCCAGCTCTCCTCTAGACCGAAGTAGACGGGCACCAGCCGCTCCTCCCCCAGCAGGTCGGTCGGAAGACCCGGAGAGTCTTGTGCCTCCCCCTCCTCCCACTCCTGTAACAGAGCCGTGAGTCCAGCGCGCAGATCTCCATTCCAACGCGCGGCGCCCTCAGAGCCCAAGGCCAAGGTGCGCTGAAATCGCTCTTCGAACCTTTCGTAGTCGAGGTCGAGCGCCGAGCGACACTCCGGAGTTAGAAGCGCCAGAGTCATCCCTTTCTTGCGATCCTCGGCCAGTTCCCGAGCGCCCCACTGAACGAGCAGGTCTGGAAGCCTACCTTCGCCGGCCACCCCTATCGAGAGGTTCGCGCCCCCGTCGGTCACCCACTCGATCCCTCCCGCCTGGAGCTCGGACCTCGCCGAGTCGAGCCTGCACTCCAGCTCACCTCGGCTCGGAATCCCGCTTTCGGGTAAGCGCTCCGGACGCCGGGCGCTTCTCCTCTTCGGTGTCGGCTGCATCAACTGCCGCTCCACCAGGACCCGAGAGTAGAGCGTCTCGCTGTGCCCTGCCTGGGTGAGCGCCTCGAGCGATCGACGCACCGGCTCACTGGCGTTATCGAGCTGTCCAGCCTTGATCAGCAAGGATACGGCGACATCGTAGGATTGGGAGCCGTGAGCAGCGTGAGCGGCACGCAGCAGCCAAGAAGCCGCCTGAGGGGCATCCCCCATCTGGAAATAGCTGCGCGCCGTCCGCAAACGCGACTCTACTTCAGTGCCCATGCCCGCGACGTAAAAAAGGGTAGCCCCGTCGGTGTCCACCTGAAAGCGAACGACCCCTTGGGGCCGGGCGAAGCTACCGCCGTAGAGATAGGAGCGTCCCGAACTCGAGTGCACGAGGTCGGTGCTCTCTTGGTCGAGCACACCGACCAGCTCACCCAAAGCGACCTTCCCCTGGGCCAAGAGCGCCGAAACGGGAGGGGCTAGGAGCAGGGTCTTCTCGTCGACCCGCATCTGCAGTACCTGAGCCAGCGCGCGCTTCTCCTTCGCCGCCACCGACGGCCAGGGGCATTCCCGCCAGACGGCGAGGGCCTCTTCCGGCTGCTCCGAGGCCAGCAGGAGCTCGCCCAGCTTCTCGCAGAGGTCGCTATAGAGAAAACCTGCTCGGTGCTCCAGCCCGCGGGGGTAGGCCCATTCTCGGTGAAGTTCGGTGAGCTCTTCGAGCAACGAAGGGGGGGCTTTCTCGCTCGCTTCGATCTCCGAAAAACGCTGTTCTATCTGCTTTAAACTCATCCGAGTGCGACGCTCGATCATGTCTGGGGCCACTTTCTCCAAATATTAACATTCCCTTCCGAATTCGAGAGGCCTTACAGCTGTAAACTCCAGCCGGGTTGTAGTGCGCAGCACAAGTTTTCCTTCGTGGAGCTTTCAGCTATACTCTAGGACTCGGTACAACATGGAGGTTATGTATGCATCATAAAGGTCAGGAAGAGACGCTATTCGGCCACCCCGTTGGCCTCTTTACCCTCTTCTTTGCAGAGATGTGGGAGCGGTTCTCTTACTACGGGATGAGAAGCCTCCTGGTCTTCTATATGATCAAGGGTTTCCTAGGGCTCAACGATGGAGAGGCGTACGGCGTCTACGGAGCCTACACAGCGCTGGTCTACGCTACCCCGTTCATCGGAGGCATCGTGGCCGACCGCATACTCGGCGGTAGGCACGCGGTCATCCTGGGTGGAGCTCTGATGGCCGGCGGTCACCTGCTGATGGGTATCGAGACCGAACTAGCGTTCTACGCAGCCCTCGCTCTTCTCGTTGTCGGGAACGGGTTCTTCAAGCCGAACATCTCGACGATGGTCGGCTCGCTCTACCCTCCCGGAAGCATCCGGCGCGACGCCGGTTTCACCCTGTTTTATATGGGCATCAACCTGGGCGCTGCCATGTCCCCGCTGCTCTGCGGCTATGTGGGA
>CAZDLH010000489.1:0-2774 GCA_964505925.1 uncultured Burkholderiales bacterium | reverse complement strand
TCCCTAGAGAGATGGGCTTCGTGGAACTGACGTTCCAGCGCCTCGACGCTCGGGGTCAAGGTACTAAAAACGAAGGAGGCTCGACCGGTGGAGTAGCTCGCCATCAAGAGATCGCTATCGGCTACCTCGCAGACGTGCTCGTACAGGTCGCGGTAGTCTTCGTCCCGGTCGAGATAGACGGTCAGCAGCTGGACCTTCTCGAGGGCCGTGATCCCTTTAGCCTGGGCGGAGTCGTCCTTGTGGCTCTCCACCACGGTACGGGGGCCGTCCGGATTAAAGGTATTGCCCAAGAGCAGTCGGAGGTGCCGTCCCTTTCGGGCTGCCATACGAGCGGCCGCTAGGCACTTCTGATACAGCACGCGGGAGCCGAAAGCCGCCATCTGATACGCCTCTTCGTGGGAGAGCCTCTCGATGGTTACCGGATGGCCTTCCCGGCGCTGCTCTTCGTCGAAGAAGGTGGGATTGGCAGCGGCCACGCCGTTCACGTCCGACCAGATCTCTACATCTCGCTTCAGCGCAGCTCCGAAGGCGGCCGCGGTGTAGTCGGAGCCGCCTCGACCTAAGGTGGTGGGTCGCCCGTCTTCGGTCTGCCCGATAAAGCCGGGCACCACGATAAGCGTAGGAGAGGAGATGACCGCCGCGGCCATGCGCTCGAGCGACGACTCCAAGAGGTCGGCATCGCCGAAGCGCTCGTTGGTGATCATCCCCAGCTCTTCCGGGCGCCCGACGGTGGTCTTCCAGCCGCGACGTTGGAGGAGCTCGCTCATAATATGGGCCGAACAGATCTCGCCGAAGCGAACGACCCGATCGCATGCCTGCGCGCGGCTATATCGATCGGCCTCGGTGACGGCGGTGTCGAGTTCACCGAACAGCGGATCGAGAAGATCGGTCGATAGGCCCAGCTCGGCCAGAAGGGAGCGATGGATCTCTTCGAGTCGGTTCTGCGCCGTCCGGCGCTCGTGGGGGTCCTCGTTGTTGAGCAGCTCCAGCAGAAGATCGGTGATCTTCGCCCGCCCGGGCACCGAGCCCACCGCCGAGACGACGATGAGCGGATTCTTCTCTTTCCGGGCCTCGAGGATCGCGAGCGTCGCCTCCCACGCACTCCGTTGAGCCAATGACGAACCGCCAAACTTTACGACCAATCTAGGACGCATTCTGCTGGGACTCCCTCCGCGGCCGACCCCTCTTGAGGACCGGCGCAGGCCGCCGTTCGACCTCCTCCGAGCGGGACCTCTCGAAGGGGAGGACTCTACCAGCGCCGCCCTTCCCGTAGAAGGTTCAGCGCAGCATCGGCGTCGATGGCAGGGGAAAACAGGAAGCCCTGCGCCTCCTGACAGCCCAAAGTCCGTAGCTCTTCGAGCTGGGCGTGGGTAGCTAACCCCTCGGCGATCGTACGCAGGTTCATGCGGGCAGCGATGCGGAGAATGGCGGTGACCAACTCGGCGTTCACCTCCTCCTCCATCTCGGCGATCAGGCTGCGATCGATCTTGAGGGACTCGAACGCGAAGTGGGTCAACGCCTGGAACGACTCCATCCCTGCCCCGAAGTCGTCCATGTGGAAACCGACGCTCATACTAGACAGCTCCCGCAGGCTCTCCAAGCCGATGGAATGGCTGAGGACTTTCTCTCGGACATCGACCCGAAGCTGCGAGCGGCAGTCGGCGTAGTGGTCGAGGATCGGCCGTAGGCGGTCGACGCCCTCCGGCTCGAGGAAGTGCTCCGAGCTCAGGTTCACATTCACCCGGATGGGATACTCGACTTTCTCCCGCCACAGTCGCAGCTGTTCGAAAGCCCTCCCCAAGACGAACAGGTCCAGCTCGATCATCAGCCCGCAGTCTCGAGCCACCGACAGGAACTGACCGGGTAGCAGCCAGCCCGAAGTGGGATGGTCCCAACGAACCAGCGCTTCAAAGCCGTTGATCCGTCCGGTCTTGAGGTCGACGATCGGTTGATAGAACGGATCCAACTCGCCTTGACGAACCGCCCTGCGCAGCTCCCCTTCGAAAAGCAAGCGAGCTTCGGCACGGTCTTGGAGCTCCGGCTCGCTGTAAGCCACAAGCTTGTAGCTGGTGGCTCGCTTCAGCGTGAGTTCGGCCGCCATGACCACAGCGGGGAGCTCCAGTTCGGGGCGGAACCCGTAGACCACCGAGAACTTCGTCAGCGCCGGTAGGAACGCTTGGAGACGCTGGGCTACCCGAAGCGGATCGCTCGACCCCCTGAGGTCTGCGAGCGCCAGCCACAAGAGACCGTCCACGCTGGCCACCAGATCTTCCTGGCGCACCGCACTCCGGACCGCGTCGACCCACTCGGTCGCCTCCACCTCGGGCGGAAACTGGACCGCCATCACCGCGATCTTCCAAGACCGATATCTTCGGGCCCGCGCCCAGAGTCGGGAGAGATGAAAAAGAAAGGCTTCTTTATCTAGTTGAACACCTCGGTCTAGCATCTTCTACATGACCTCCGTGACTTGCCCCCGGGCGGCCGCTAGAAAGCGCACGTAGGTCCCCGGGTTGCCCCTGAAAAAGTTCTCTAGGTCTCGGCTTGAGATGCTGTAGACCACCACTTGAGTCTCGGTGATCGCGGTGGTGGAATGGCGGTCCCCTTCGGCCTTCACTCGACCCACCAGACTCCCCCGCCCGGCCCGCACCATCGTGCCTGAGATGGCCTGAAGCTTCACCGTCCCCTCCTTGATCAGATAGAGACAGCGGATCCGATCGCCCTGACGAAACAGAAGGCGACCTTCGGGCACGGTCCGCTCCTGAAGATACGGGATG
>CAZDLH010000488.1:0-2774 GCA_964505925.1 uncultured Burkholderiales bacterium | reverse complement strand
CGCGGCAGCCGTAGAGGTTGTCGAACTTCGACTTGGTCACCGAGTCGTTCACGTTGATGGCGGGGGCTAGCAGTTTGCCCTCTTTCAAGCGGCGATACAGATGGTGGACGCCGGTGGTGGTCTCTTCGGTGATCCCGCGGATCTCTTTAAACATCTCGGGGTATTTGTCGTGGACCAGGTTGGTCAGGTCTCCCCCGTCATCGAGGAGCATGTTCGGACCCTTACCGTCGCTGAACTTCAGGCTCTCCTCGATACACCAGTCGTACTCTTCCAGCGTTTCGCCCTTCCAGGCGAAGACCGGGATACCCGCAGCGGCGATGGCGGCCGCGGCTTCGTCTTGGGTCGAATAGATGTTGCAGCTCGACCAGCGGACCTCGGCGCCCAAAGCGGTGAGAGTCTCGATCAGGACGGCCGTCTGAACCGTCATGTGTAAGCAGCCGGCAATACGGGCCCCCGATAGCGGTTTGCTCTTTCCGTACCGCTCCCTTAGGGCCATAAGTCCGGGCATCTCCTGCTCGGCTAGCGTGATCTCCTTGCGGCCCCATTCGGCCAGATCCATATTGGCAACTTTATAGTCTTTCATAGCAGTCGTCATGGTCACATCCTTTCGATCGTACTGTATCCGGCCAGCGGGCGAGCGTCATCCATCCGATCAGGTAGAAGCTCGGGATGGCTCTACCTGAAATTAGGTAGAGGAGGGGGGTTAGCTGCTTCCGGGCTCGCTGGGAGGAAAGACCGAAAAAGTGAACTGATTAAGAAAGCGATCCAGCGAGGCGCTCCCCAGCTGGACGAAAGAGGCGGCCTCATCGATCCGTGCGGCTTGAAGTCGAACGGAAAGCTCGCCTGGCCAGCGGGGGTCCGGCGCGATGTCCACTCGAAAGGTCAGAAGGTCCGTGGCCACCAGCCGTACCTCGTCGAGTCCGCTTTCCGCAGATGAGGTGCCCCCCGATAGCCGCGGGCGGGTCAGATAAGGCGAGACGTCGGTCAAGAGCTCCTCCGGGGTGATATCGTCTCCCGGGCCCGGGCCGCTGGGGTTGTCGATGACCTTTCGAATGAGCACTTTGTGGGGGCAGAACTGTTCGTACCCGTCGGGATCGCTACCGCCCGCACACGACATGCCGTAGACCTGGGCGTGATCCTCGGGGACCACGAGATAGTAAAGGATATTTCGTTGCCAGAAGGGTCGACCGTGTTCGGTGCGCATGGCTTCCTGGGTACTGGGATCGACGGAGGACAAAAACCAGACCGCATCTCCGTCCCGGCCGGACAAGGAGGTGAGCCCGGAGGTCGTACGCACGGTCTGGAACTCCGAGCGCATCAGATCGGTCTGCAGTAGGTAGTACGCTTTGCGTAGCTCTTGCTGGGAGGCCGTGCTGCTACTGGTTCGGTTCCACAACATCGAGGTACGCTGCAAGGCCAACGCCAGGATGGCTAACAGCATCCCGAAGGTGGCGAAGCCGACGATGAGTTCCGAGAGGGTGACCCCCCCCGCGCCCCTACGCCTCCTCATCGGTGGTCACCTCCGCTTCGCTGACCAGCCGCGTGGTCCACACCTCGAGGAAGCCCGAGCCTTGGCGCGCCTGCCCCTCTTCGCTAGCCCACCAGACGTGGATCTCCACCTTCCTCAAGCGGTTACCTGGGCTCGATTCGGACAGCTCTGCGCCCGTCGCGCGGTCTAGGACCGGTCGGCTGTAGAGCTTGTAGGAGAATTCCGTCTGATCGTTTTGGATGGTCCCCTCAGACCAGGGCGCCTTAGAGTGGTCTCCGCCGAAGAAGGCTCCTCGAGACCCGAGGGGCTCGTCGTTTCGTAGCTGAGCTAGGGTACGCTGAAGGAGCTGGTCGGCGATCAGGGTCCCCGCCGAGCGCTCCAGCGCCTTGCTGTCGGTTCGTAGGATGCTCAGGCTAAGCCCGAGCAACGCTAAGACCGCGAGCGAAAAAAGCCCGATAGACAAGATCAGCTCGGCTAACGAGAAGCCTCTGGCGCTTGAGTGGGTGCTCATCGAACGCTGTAGAAAGTCTGAGCCATAACCCCGGGTTCAGGTATCTGCTGGAACGCGGAAAGGTAGGCGGAATCGAAGGTGAGCTCAACCGTTTTGGCTTTTAGGTCGATGTCGCCTCCCTGACCCTGCCCCGGGGAGTCCGCGAGGGAAGATAACGAGCGGTTTCCGTAGGCGACCACCGCGCCTTGGATCTTGAATTTTCCCCATTTATTGACACTGCCATGGTCGGAGCCGACTTTGACTCGGATATCCCCCCAGGCGTAGAGGACCCCCTTTAGCTTGAAGTCTTTATAGTCGTACCCGCCACTATTTTTTGGCTTCAGAGAGGAAAGAACGATATCCCCCTTGGCGTAGAGGTTCAGCCCCTCTTCGATGCTTGCGGAAAGATCGGAGCCCGCCCCTACGAAACGGATGTTCCCCTGGCTTGTGACGGAGCCGCCTTCGCCTTTGACTTTGCTACCGATGTTGATGTTCCCGTCGGCCGACAAGATGGCGCTGGAGCCGCTCTCCGGCTTGAACTCCACCTCCAGGTCGTCGGCGATCTGCTCGGCGGGGATCGAATCGTCTAGATCGAACTCGGACATACTTGAGCCCCGTACCAGGTGCGACATGATGTTACGAAACGTTGTGTGTTGCGGCCCGCTCCCTTTGTAGAAACTTGGGGGTAGATTCTCCAGTGCCGCTCGAAAAATGTCGGCGTGCGCGTTTTCGTTCTCAGCGCCGGCATCATCCATCAAAGTAGGATCGTACGTAAGCCCCAGTATGACCTTTCCG
>CAZDLH010000487.1:0-2776 GCA_964505925.1 uncultured Burkholderiales bacterium | reverse complement strand
AGACCCGACGACCGCGGGCCTCCTTTCTTTTCGTCGGGCCTGGGGGGGCCGGAAAAGCGACTCTGGCCAAACTCTTGGCTTCGCTTCTGTACGGGGACGAGGACCGACTGCTCCGCCTGGATATGGAGGAGTTCTGCGAGGCCGGTGGAGTAGAGCGGCTGCTCGGAAGCCAGGAGGAGCCGTTCGGGCTGCTCACGAGCCTCGCGCTGGAGTATCCGTACTCGATCTTCTTTTTAGAGAACATAGAGCGGGCACACCCCAGAGTGCTGGCCAAGATCGGTCAGGTCTTGGGTCGCGGGTTTCTCAAGGACGGCACCGGTCAGCGGGTCTCCTTTAGGGACCACGTGGTGGTCTTGTCGGTGACCCTCGACTCCGACCTGCTGGAGCGGACCAACCCGGTGGGGTTTCGGATCTCTTCGAGGGACGCCTACGACCTCGAGAAGCTCGAGCAGGAGCTGCTGCCCGAACTGGAGAGGCTACTGGGGGGAGAGCTGACCGAGAAGACCGATGACATCGTGCTTTTCGCCCCCTTAGAGGCGGCCGAATACCGGGAGCTGCTGAGCCGCTGGTCCGAAGAGCTCTGCTCTAAGCTATGGCAGCGTCGTTCGATCCGTCTGGAGGTCGAAGACCGGGTCTTAGAGCGGCTGCTCCAGGATAACTCTCTCACTCCGGATGCGCTCCGGCGGACCTTCCTGCGCTCGATCGAGAACCTCCTGGCCCAGGAGATGCTCAAGGGTCGGCTGCGCAGTGGAGAGGCGTACCGCCTGGCTGTCGAAGACGAGGTTCAGGGGTTCTCGATCACCACGGTGATCGAGAACGGGGCGGGCTAGCGAAGGCTAAGAGTCGAAGGTCTTCGGCTCGTCGAGATCCCCTACCTCGAAACGCCGGAACCCGCCTTCGGTCGATCCCTTCTTGTTCTGGAGCTCTTTAGAGGGCGAGCCCTCAAAGCTATCTCGCTCGGCTCGAGGGGGCCGCTCGGCGCTCGCCGACAGCAGTAGGCTCGACACCGACGGAAGTCGGATGGCTTTCTTGTCTACCAGACGACAGAAGGCGCCGGCGGCGGAGAATCCGACCGCCATCGCCAGGCCCACCCGACCGAGGGCCTCGAAGCCGTCGCTCAGCTCCTTCCAGGTCGGGGGGCTCGGGGGTCGGGCTTCAGGGGGCTGGCTCACCTGCGGTTCATCCTTTTGGCTCTTCGGTTCAGTCATCGGACTCCTCCGGCTCCGGAGGGGCAGGCGGGGGCGCCGGCGAGAAGATGAAGATGGAGCTCGGATTGGCGAGCGCGGTGTTGGGGTCTCGCTGGTACTGCCGGAACTCGCCCTTTACCCCTCCCTCGAAGTCGACCTCGAGGACCCGGTCGTTTCCGCTATCGGCGAGGAAGATGCGGCCCTCGGGGGTGACTCCTAGACCGGTAGGTCGGCGGAGCCGGTAGCGAGGGTCGAGCCGCATGGGGTGCTCCTTTAAGCGGGTTCCGTTGAGATCTCGCATCGTGAGGATCCGCTGACCGCTCTGGTCGAGCACCACGATCCCGCTATCGGTGGTCACCAGCGAAGTGGGTAGAAAACGCGCACCGGTAAGCCCTTCCCCGTCGAAGATCTGCCATCGTCGCCGCTCCTTCTCGACCCAGGTCTTAAAGATCTTGCCCCCGGGGGGATCTTCGCCCGCGCAGATATAGAGGGCGCCGGCTTTATCGATCCAGAGAAAGCCCGGACGCCGAAGCTGGGGGTGAGTGAGGTATTCGCGAACCTTGGCCTCGTCGAGCAGCTCGTCGAGAACGGCGACGCGATCGGATTTGGTATCGGAGATGTAGACGCTGGTACCGTCCACTGCGACGCCGGCCGGCTCCTTGAACCCTCCCACCTCGTTCCAGGCTGGGAGGTTGTCCTGGGCGGCCTGATCTATGCGGACCACCCGGTTGTTTCCGCTATCGGCGATGTGCAGGCGGCCGGCGTAGTCTACCCAGATCTGCTGTGGGCGCAGAAAACGGCCCATCCCGTAGCCCGGCATTCCCAGGGCGGAATAGCCTTCCCCCTCGAGGCCCATCATCACGATCACCCGAGCGTTGTCGGTGTCGGTGAGGTAGAGCACGGGTTCGGTCAGACCTGCCGCGGCCTTATCTTCCTCCGCAGAGGGCTCTCCCTCGGAGCTCCTGGGTCGGTCCTCTTCGAAAAGCTCTTCGATGCTTCGCTCGGTCGAGGCCGGCTCGGCCTCGGAGTCTCCCGGAGCCTCCTCGGGCTCCTGCGCTTCGGAGGCGGGCTCCGCGGCGGGGGGCGTAGGCGGGTCTGAGGGCTCAGGCTCGGCTTGGGTTGGCTGTTCTGGGGCGGATGGGGGAGTCGCCCCATCCTGAGCTAGTCCGGGTGCAGCGCAGAGAGCGACCATTAAGATCATGAGGGCCAAAAGAGAGCGGCCTGCTCGTGCTTCTTTGCTGTTGAGTCGAATTCGTAGCTTCAGCAATCTGTTCTCCTTCGCGCGATCTCGACCCGAGACAGCGCAGCATCGGTCTTCGTTCGGACGGGACGAACTCCACGGGTGAGGCGTCCGGTGCCGGTTCTTGGTCTAACCGTCTAGAGACCACGTCGTTGCACGTTTGCGGCAGGCTTTTCAAAACCTCCCCGCAAACGTACCGCCATGAAGAACGGCGCAGAACTATCAGTGATGGACAGGCTCAGAGCTCGAGCGGCTAGCCTGCAGCGAACCATCGTACTTCCCGAGAGCAGCGACGACCGCACTTTGGAGGCGGCCAGCCTGCTGTGTCGCCAAGAGCTGGCCACAGTGG
>CAZDLH010000486.1:0-2782 GCA_964505925.1 uncultured Burkholderiales bacterium | reverse complement strand
TCCCGACCAGGCACAGACCGGCGAGGGAGCCCCCAACAGGGATGCTGAACCGGGAGCCGAGGAGGGCTCGGGCGACACCGATGACGACGGGGAGCTCATCGAGCTATCCGTGGCGCCGACCTCTCGCTTCGAAAGCCGAAACCGGCTGGTGGTCAGAAAGAAGTATCTGGGCTACGGAAAGAATTCTGACGGGGTGATGGGGCTGTGTGGCCAGTTGACCATCTCTTGGTTTCACGCCGCCTCTTTGTCGGGCAAGCTCGAGAGTGCAAACCCGCTGCTCTTCTTGTCGAAGCAGACGCTCAGCGGCGAGAAGACCGTGGTCACCTATTGGATGCCCCCGGTGGCTTTCCCCAATCCGACCGGACATCTGACCATCAAGACCGCCCAGGAGCGGAAGGTCCTGTCCTTGCGCTCCCTCTTCCCGGAATCGAGAACCGAACTTCTCCGGGACCACCAGGCGGGCGCTCTGCTCTTACTGCCTTCCTTTTTAGGCTTAACGTACTTTGTGGTCGTCTATCTGATCTCGATGGCCGGGCTTAAGAAAAAGCTGTGGGAGCTCTTTCCAGAGCAAGCCGAGGCGGCCTTGACTGGCGCTGCGGTCAGCTTCCGGGCCCAGGGGCTGGGTATCTATCAGCTCGACGTGATCCCTACCTCCGAGAGCCTACTGCTGATCTGGACGGTGATGACCTTGGTCGCAGGACTACTCACCTCGCGCATCTTTCGCCACTTAGCTCCGTATCGGCAGCGTCGATTCGGTGGACTCTTGGCCTTAGGGCTCCTTCTGCCTACTCTGGGCCTGCTGTTCCTCTGGAACTTCCAGAGCCGGATCTTTCCGCTGGTGTACCACCCGGATTTCGCTCCGCTGGAGCTCGGAGTGGTGCTGTCCTGGGCCGTTCCGCTTCAGGGGGCGCTGGCTTTCTACTTTTTTCTATCGGGCTACCGGGCCTGGGAGCGGCTCCTGCCGGCTCGGGGGGTGCGACTCCTTGCACCGATCGTTTTGGCAGCGGGTTACATCCTACTGGCAGGGTGGTTGATCTTCGCAAGGAGCTGGCTCGGCTGAAACCTTTCGAGTTCTGGGGGGCGTGGGGTTTACTGGTCTGGCTTCGGTAGCGTGTCGTACGGGATCGGACATCGCAGTGGCGGGCTGGACAAGATGGGGGCGAACTTCTTATAGGTCGCCTTCAGCTTCTTCAGATAGTACTTGCGATTGAGATCGGGCTGCTGAGGGTCGTAAGCTTCGACTCTCTTGCAGTTGTCGTAGACCGTGACTGTGGCCTTGTCTCCCATCACATAGTAGCTGAGGCTTTCGCCCGCCTGAAACTCTTCGGGGCCGGAGAGGGCGAGCTCGTAGACGGCGGCTCGGTTCCTCTTCTTCCCTTCGATCTTCTTTATGTAGGTCGAAGGGCTATCGATCAGGGTTTCCGTTTTGGCCACCTCTGCTACGGAGAGCTCCCCTGAGGTCACCCGCTCGGTGTACCTCTGAAACACCTGGTCTAAGGTCTCTGGGCCGGTCACTAGGGCGGTCCGAATCAGCTCTTCAATGAAGGAGAGCAGATACGGTTCGGTCGCTCGGGAGCGGAGCCCCGACCCGCGAATGATGAGCTGGCCGGAGTCTTCCAAGAGGGCGTAGTTCTTCATCTTGTGGCAGTACATCGCGCGGTAGCGACCGTCAAACTCGACCTGGACGCCCTGGGGCAGCTCGCCGTTGAGCTCCTCGAGCCAGTCTACGGTGGCGAACCGCTCCGACGGCACGAAATAGATACCGTCGGTATCGACCTCCAGAAGGGAAGCCCCTTTACTCTTGAGCCACTCCATCATCATGGTTAACAGGTCGCGACCGTGCTGGGTCACCTGGGCAGCGCGGTCGAAGTCCGCGAAGTGCCCCTGGCTGAAGCCCAGGTAGCCGTAGAACGAGTTGATGAGGATCTTAAACGTGGTCTGCAGGTTGTTGTAAAAGTCTTTGAGGGCCGGTTCGTTGGCTTTCCGAGCCTGCTGCTTTGTGAGTAGGCGGAAGTCCCTAAGATCCTCTAGGAGGCCGGTAAATATGCCTAGCTCGTCACCGGCAGGGGTTAGGGCGTAGGTGAGAATGAGCGAGGGGTAGAGCGACGCGACATCGCAGTGGTAGACCCCGAAGGCGCAGCCCTGGTGCTCTAGAGCGGTGAGCCCGCCGGCGAAATGTCGAGCCTCCGGCTTGGTGGGAACGGAGTGTTTGCGACGGTAGTACTCCCGGAGAAAGAGAAGGTTGATGCGCGTTGCGTTCCCCTTCAAGATCACGTCTTCAAAGCTGATGGGGAAGATCTGGCTCTGCAAAAAGTAGGGGTAGACCGAGCGCCGCCAGATGGTGGCGATACTCTCGGTCTCTCGCTCGGCACGCTCTTGAACCGCCTCTGCGGGGTGAGCCGATGGAAGCCCCAAGTGGTGCGCTACTTCGTCGAGATCGTAGCCCTCCATCTCCCGCGCCGAGACGTCCGACAGCACGGCCAAGATCCAGCAGTCCACCAGCTCTCGGCCAGGGAGGGAGAAGCGGGGGTAGTCCAGCGTCTTCTCGGCTACCTGCATGCGGCTTTTTCTCCAGCTCAGGCGGTGTCCATCCCGGCCGAGAGCGAGCTTTTTTCGCCTGCGACCAGCTCGGCTATCGAGCCGCTGGAGGTCCCTCTTAAAGAGGTTGTGACCGACGATGAGGTCGGGATCGAGGGCCGCGATCCTCGTTTGAAGCTGCTCTAGGAGTTCGGCTTCGTCGCCGTAGAGCAGTTCGAATCCGACGGCCTCACCGACCGTGCGC
>CAZDLH010000485.1:0-2792 GCA_964505925.1 uncultured Burkholderiales bacterium | reverse complement strand
TTCGAAGAGGTCGCTCGATTCACCGGCTTGTCCCTTCAAGAGATCGAGAGCCTCGCCTCTGAGGGGTAACCGTCGTCGGTACTATCCGCGCTCGGGGCCTTCACCTACCGGGCGGCGCTAGAGACGGTGTAGGACAGCGCTTTTGGTGTAGTCGTGTCGTGTCGAGGTTCGGTCGGTGGTGTAATGGCAAGAGATGCGTCACCCAGGGCTGCTCAACGATATCATGTTCAAGATCGTGTTCGGGATCGAACAGGGTCTGCCGATTCTGCGAGCACTATTGAACGCTCTTTTGGATCTTACCGGAGAGCTACATATTCCACGGCAAGCCGATCATTGGCGATCGTGGATTCCACGCATGCCGATCACGACCTAGAAGAGTTGCTCCGAAAAGGAGTAGCTTATGCCGTAAGCGGTGCACCAGTGGTGTTCTTCCCTTCGCTTTCAGGGCGTAATACTGTTGGGGAATGGATACTGAACAGAAACACCAGGCGCGCCTCGAGATGGTGAGGCGCTTCGAGCAGTCAACCCTCTCAAAGAAAGAGTTTTGCCGATTGGAAGGCGTTCCTAGAACGACCCTGGACTACTGGCGCCGGCGAGCTCAGCACAGCAAAGTGGCCGAAGCCGGTTTCATCGAAGTGGTCACCACAGAAGATGCGACGTCAACAGCAGTCGAGGTGTATTCCCAGACTCGGCAGCCGCAGGTCGAATTAGAGCTCCCTTTCGGGGTAAAGCTGCGGTTCTTCGGCGTGGGTGCGGAGGTCCTGGGTCGATGAGGAGCCTTCCAACACCTGAACGTGTCTTCGTCTACGGGCAGCCTGTCGATATGCGTAAAAGCTTCGATGGGCTCTATTGCCTGGTCCAGCACAAACTTGGCGAGAAACCCTCGAGCGGCGACCTCTTTCTCTTCCTTAATCGTCGGCGAAACTACCTCAAAGGCCTCATCTGGGACAGAACGGGGTTTCTGATGATCGCCAAGCGGCTCGAGTCGGGCCAGTTCAAGCTCCGCAACGGTGCCTCGAAGGTCCTCATCAGCAAGGACTCTCTAAGAAAGTTGCTAGATGGGGTCTCCGTGGGAGGAGTTGAGATCTCGGGATCTAAGCATAGAGGCAGTGGACATGAAGGCACAGCTAGAGACGATGACTCGGGAGGAGATGGCAGCCTTCATCCTCCTCCAGCAAGCCGAGCAAGCTGAGATTCAGCGACGCAAAGACGAGACCATCGCCAGTCTCGAGCGTCACATCAAGTGGCTCTCCAACATCGTCTGGGGAGCCAGATCCGAACGGCGAGTTCTCAATCACCTTGACGCCCACGGACAGCTGCTGCTCGACGAGACGATGCTCGACTTACCCGCCGAGCCCCCCTCGGAGGGTACTACGGTCGCCGACCTCGAGAAGAAGTACCGCAAGAAGAAGACGAAGGTCGACGACAAAACCACGGGTGGCGTTCGCTTCAAGGACAACGTACCGGTCATCGAAGTGCAAGTGGACAACCCTGAGATTGCCGGCGTGGATCCGAAAGACCTCGTCGTCATCGAAACCAGACATAGCGATCGGATCGTGGCTTTACCTCCCTTCGCCGTTCTGAGAATGGTTGTCGAGACGACCAAGAATAAGAAGACCGGGGAGATCAGTCGCCCTGAAGTTCCGGTGGGTATCTGGGACCAATGCTGTGCCGATGTCAGCTTCCTAGCCAAGCTGATGGTGGACAAATACGCTCTCCATCTGCCGCTGTATCGGCAGCATCAAGAACTCAAGCAAAACGGAGTCGAGATCAACCGTGGGACTCTGTCACGCTACATCCACCGAGGTGCCGAACTCCTGGAGCCTATCTGCCAAAGCTTGCTGAGCTCCATCCTGAAGTCGGACGTCGTTTCCATGGACGAGACGCCGGTTAAGGCCGGCCATAAGAACGGTACGACCGGGAAGATGAAGAAAGGCTTCTACTGGCCTGTTTACGGTGATAAGGACGAGATCTACTTTCTGTTCTCGCCCACACGCTCGGCCGATGTCGTCAAAGATGTTCTGAGGGACTTCAAGGGAACGCTCCTCTCCGATGGGTATTGCGCCTACGAGACCTTCGCCGACAAGGTCGACGGCCTCACCTGGGCAGGCTGTTGGGCTCACGTTCGCCGAAAGTTCATGGAGGCCGAAGACCTCGAACCGGACCGGGTTCGGAAGCTGCTTCTTTGGATCCAGGCCCTCTACAAAGTCGAGAAGAAGACCGGCGATGACCCCCAGTTGCGCGGAAAGCTTCGCACCGAGGTTTCCACGAAGGTCGTGGACGAGCTCTTCGCATACCTCCACCGAACCTATGCCGAGTCGAACCTGCCGGACAGTAATCCCTTCATCAAGGCTATAGTCTATGCTCGTGAACGGGAAGCCGGACTGCGTGTCTTCCTGAATAATCCGAGCGTTCCCATCGACAATAATCACACCGAGCGCGAGATTCGCCCGGTGGCCGTAGGTCGCAAGAACTGGATGTTCCACTCCACAGAGCACGGGGCGCGTTACAGCGCTATCCTTTATAGCCTCATCTCCAGCTGCCGGTTACAAGGCGTCGACCCCACGACTTATATCGTTGACGTGCTCCAGCGGATCCAGAACCACCCTGCCAGCGAGACTCAACTCCTGACCCCTCGTCTCTGGAAGGAACACTTCGCCTCCCAACCCATCGGCTCCATCGCTAGCCGACTCTCGCTAAATGCATATTCCACGCAAAACGATCAAGGATTCCACGCGATGGCGATCACGGGTTCTAGCTCGGTTTTGCCGGGCTCGGCCTAGAGGAGGAAT
>CAZDLH010000484.1:0-2800 GCA_964505925.1 uncultured Burkholderiales bacterium | reverse complement strand
CCTCGCTGGGGCTGTCCGATCACCTGTGCCTCGAGGTGCAGGTCTCGCAAGGCCCGCTTGGCCCCTCTCAGACTGAGCCCCAAAAGCCCTATCAGGAACGCGCTTAGGAGAAAGAGCCAGCCCGCCTGAGTGTTCGAGGCGATAACGAAATAGAAGATCGCCAAGAAGCCGAGCGCGGCTTCTTTGCCGAGGCTCTGATACCGCACCCGGGGCGCAGCGACGGGCGTTTTTCTACCGATGGTATCGATACCTTGAATCATAGGGAACCGAAGTCCATACCGCAACTCGCGAGCCGGGTGCACAGACCCGGCAGCCCCTCCCACACGGTCGAACCCCGCGGAAGGTCAACCCCTTTTCTTACGCGGTGCGCTCACTTTGGAAAGATCCCGGGGCGCTGCCCCGAAAGACCAGGAATCTCAAGCTCGGCTGGCAAACCCACAGGTCCGAAATCTCTCCTGTAGTTCCGTCGCCCTTTCGGGCTGCCGAGCGAGAGAATTCGGTGGGCCCGGGAGTGCGAAGAGCGTCGTCGGGTATGGGAAAGGAGTTGCCTTGGATCGTCCAGCAGGCCCCGGAGACTCTCTGGGTGCACTAAGTTCGACAGACGATGTCGGCTATCATTACCGCTTGGGGAACCAGCATCTCTACGAGAATCGCTTAGATGCGGCGATCCGGGAGTACCAGAGGGTGGTTCTCCTCAACCCCCAGCACGTGCAGGCCCACTTCGAAATGGGGACCGCCTATTTTCGCCAAGGAAACTTGGAGATGGCCGTCCGTTCTTGGCAAGAGGTCTGCGTTCTCGTTCCCAACTTCGTGCGGGCCCACTACAACCTGGGGCTGGCCTACGAGAGGCTCGGCAAGAGAGACAAAGCTATCACCTCGCTTCAGGTGGCTCTCAAGATCGTTCAGAACCAGAACGACTCGACCGGTGAGCGGCGGATTCAGCAAGAGCTAGAAAGGCTTCAAGGCACCGAAGATTTTCTACGCCAGGTCCAGGCCGATCCGGCCAATATCGAAGCCCGGTTTCAGCTGGGTCTGGTCTATTTCCGCCAAGGCAAAACCGAGCAAGCCATCGAGGAGTTCGAGAGGACCATCGAGCTCGACCCCGAGCACATCGAAGGGCTCTTCTGTCTAGGGCAGTGCCTCTGGAAGATCAGCTACAGCGAGAAGGCCGTAGAGCAGTACCGAAAGGTCTTAGAGCTGAGCCCGGACCACCACCGCGCCCACTACAATCTGGGGCTCGCCCTATCGGCCGACGACCAGGTAGACGACGCTATCCACCATTTCCAAGCCGCCATCGAGCTCGAACCCCAGGATTCGTACTACCACTACAGCCTCGGTCGAGCCTACGCCCGACTCGGAGACTACGAGGCATGCATAGCGGAGTATCAGGAAGCCATCCGCCTCGACCCCAACGATCCTTACACCCACAACAACTTGGGTCTGGCTTACTTCCATCTGGAGAAGTACGACCTGGCTATCCAAGAGTTCCTGATGGCCATCGACTTGGACCCGAACGACACCCAGGTCCACTTCAACCTGGGGCGGGTCTACAGCGTCCTCGGTCGGCTGACGGCGGCCAAAAAGCAGTACTTGACGGCCATCAGCCTAGACCCCAACTCTCCGAACGTACACTTCGAGATGGGGAACGTCTACATTCGCCTCGGCGATTTCGACGAAGCCAACGCCGAGTATCAGCGAGCCATCGAACTCTCACCGGATATGGCGGAGGCCCACTACCGGCTGGGCCTGAGTTACGTCCAGCTCGGTCGTATCGATCTGGCCATCAAGCGCTATCAGAAAGCCCTCTCCCTCGATCCTGAGAACCCCGACTTCTACACCGCGATCGGGCGCGCTTACGCCGAGCTCGACAAACTGGATCTGGCCGTCTCGCACTACAAGAAGTCGCTATCGCTGTCTCCGAACCGCAGCCAGCTATGGTTCTGGACGGGCAGCGCGCAAGCGGGCATGAACCGGATCGAAGAGGCCGCCGAATCGTTCGAAAAGTCGATCGCCATCAACCCGATGAACGCCCACGTACGGTTCGCCCTAGGGGGGGCCTACTACGAGCTCGGCCACCTAGACCGGGCTGCCGAGGAGTTCTGTAAAGCCACCGAGTTGACCCCGACGCACCCCGACTACCATTTCGGCCTCGGTCAGATCTACGAGACCCTAAAGCTCGATGAGCCCGCTCTGACGAGCTACGAGCGGGCCTTGGAGCTCTATCCCCAGTGGGCTGAAGCGAACTTCAGAGCCGGCATGACCGCGCGCCGCTTAGGCCGCGAAGAGAAAGCGCTGAGCTTCTTTCGCCAAGCGCTGAGCTTCGAAGCCAAGAACCCCGTCTACGCCTTCGAAACCGGTCAAGTCGAGCGCGATCTGGGCAACACCCACAGAGCTCTCGAGTCTTTTCGAACCGCCATAGACGGAGACTCCACCAAGCTCGAGTACCTGTTGGAAGCCGCCGAGCTACTCCGAAAGACCGGAGCCTTAGACGAGGCCATCTCCATCTATATCGATGCGGTCGACCTGGACCCGGAGGACGCCGAGCTCCATTTCGAGCTGGCCTACACACTCTTTCTAGACGGTCGCTGGAACGAAGCCCGGAAGAGCTTCGCGGCCAGCTATCGCCTGGACCCTGGGCACTGCGACTCGCTGTACTACCTGGGGCGAACCTTGATGGAGTTGGGGGACGACCAGGGGGCCGAAGAGTACTTCCGACAAGCCGCAGCCATCGAGACCGGCCGTTGGGACATCTGCGGCTATCTCGGGCGCGTACTCTATCGCCGTCGACTCTACACCGAAG
>CAZDLH010000483.1:0-2801 GCA_964505925.1 uncultured Burkholderiales bacterium | reverse complement strand
CCGTCCTCTTCATCGTCTCGATGGCATTGCTGAAGCTCCTCACCGAGAACCGCCGGTCCGAAGGGCGCAGATGCGGTCTCCGTCCAATCTTCGAAGTCGGACTTCTCGCGACCGTGTTCCTTACACTAACCGCGACCATGAGCGGTCGTTTCGCCGGGTTCGAGGCCGCCCAAAGGTTCCTCAACGATGAGCTGGTCGCCGGACACCAACGCTTCGGGATCGCGGCCGTTTGGCTCTGCTTGGCCGCCGTGGTGGTCACCGTGTGGGGCGGGGGCGGGCGCGAGCGCGCACAGCGAGTCTTGAGCATCGCTTTGTGGTGTGCTACCGCCTTCACGACCTGGCTGTGCGTGCGCGGCGGAATGGCGCTGGCCAACCTCAATGCCCCACCGCGGGCCACGGCCCGGGAACTCGCGAACCTGTCTTTACGCTATCACCCCGACGAGCTCCCTTTGATCGGCTCTTTGCACCTGGTGGGCGGTCTTTTCTTAGTTCTTCTCGCCGTCGGTGTCTGGCTCTCGCACATAGGCTCGCCCACTCTCGTCGATCGCAGCCAAGCGCTCGGCTCTTGTTGTGCCGTCGCTGTCGGACTGGCCCTGGTCTTCTGGGGCGCCCCCGACGCGTGGCCCGCGGGAGAGGAGCGCCCCTTGAGCGATGCCGGCATCTTCGGTCTGCGCCTGTACAGTCTACTCCTGATACTCACGGGGCTGGCTATCACACTGGTGGCTCGCCGCGGGGATCGCAAGGCGGTTCGCCAACAGATCTGGGCCGGTGCGGCCCTTCTAGGAGGGGTTCTGCTGATGACTTCGGAGCAGACCTCGGCACCCTTTTCCCAGATAGCCCGACACCTCTACTTCACAGAGCAGGCGGTCGGCCTCGTTCTCGCCGGCGGTGCCGCGGTGCGACTAGGCTGCTTTTCCCAGCTAGGTGAAAAGCCTCGTCAGATACTTTGGTCCGGTAGCCTAGCAGCGGCCGGAGGGTTACTCTTATGGTCCGGAGGTCAGTTTTGATGACAGCCCTACTCTTGTTGGCCCACGGGGCCGACCCTCGTCCCCTCCCCACTGAAGACGCCGTTCTGCGGGCCTGCGTCTTCCTCGTCTTCGCCGGCCTCGTGAGCCTCTTCACCTGGTATCGGCTCTGGCAACCTAGTCTGCAGAACGCCGACTCGACCGAACCTTCCACCGATTGGGGCTGGCAGCTGTTTTGCGCTCTGCTCTTGGCGACCTTCGGCTGGTGGCTCTTTCGTACCGTCTCAGTGGAGATGAGCCTCCCGAAGAACACCGGTATCGATCACACCCACACCCCCATCGAGGGCGGGCAGGTGGTCATGTGGTGGGATTTTCACGCGGAGATCTCTCGGGTGGAATCCGGCGAGCTCAGGGTGTTCATCACCGACTCCTACGACCGGAGGATCCTGTCGGACTTCTACCGGATCGAGGTTCTCGACGAAACTGCGCCCCCCCGAGAGCTGATCGATTCGCTCGACAGCAGCTACCGGTACGCCCGACTCCCCCGAGAGCAGCGCGACTACCGGATCCGTATCTCGACTCCGGGATGGTCGGTCGTTATGGTGGTGGAGTTCGACGAATCGAGAGGCCGTCGCTCTCTGCCGCTATGGTGCGGTACCAGGTGAGCTCAGCGCTCATCTCCAGCTTTCATCCCTTTATGCTTGGGTTCACACTGCTGTAACATTTCTATCCATCGCATCGGATTCAATAGAATTGTGAACATCTTGAAGGGTGCCGCCTCTACGGCCTTCCATTTTGAACCTCACTGGGAATCTTTAGAGCCCAGCAACGAGCCGACCCCTCTGCTCTACAGCTGCCAGCCACCCGGACGGAGCGGTCGCGTCACGGTCTTTCTCAGGACCCGACGCACCTTGCGGCGGCGCCTCGGGGTCCACGACCTCGGGGACCTCGACGGTGTGCTCAAGGAGCGCCCCCCCGTCGAGACCAACCAGGAGCTGTGCCGCGCCCTAGCCAAACCGAGCAACTGGAGCTATCTGTTCCCGCCGGAAGAGGGCGAAGACCGCGAGCGAGGGCAGACCTGCCTGTCCGCCTTCGCTGGGCTGCTCAAACGCACGCTGGCCGGCTGAAGGTCGCCCGAAGCGCCTCCGGGGCTCCCCTCTTACAGGGGCACCGAAGGCAGCAGGGTTAGACTCTGGGTCACCGCTCTGGTGATCCCCTCAGCGTGCAGCCCGAAGGTCTCCAGCGTCAGGGTCTCCCTGCCGTCGACGAGTTCGGCGGGTACCTGATCCGGACAGCTCAAGCGCAGCCTTCCGCTACTACCGCCCTCCCCAGGTTCAGGCCAGCTCACCCCAGCGAAAGTAGTAGAGACGCTCTGCTCTTCTACGGCAACGCACAGCGACGCCGCCAGCGCCTTCTCGAGCAGCTCGCGATCGATGGGCCGGCGATAGCGCAGGTCGTAGACCGCCACCGACAGCCCCAGAGCGCTCAGCGATTCCGAAGCCAGTAAGCACGGATAGACGGTCGACCCCCAGGCCACCAGACTCACCTGATCGCCTTCGCGCAGCTGGCGCCCGCGACCGCTCGCACAGGGCACCTTGGCGTGGTAGCCCACTGCGGGTGCCCCGGTGAACAAAAGCGCGCCCGGAGATCCGCTCTGGCAGAGCTCGTCGAAGAGCACGAGCGCCTCTTCCTCGTCGGCCGAAGAGGCTAAACTCAACCCAGGGAGGCTCAAGAGCCGACCTGCGTCCGTCAGCCCGACGAGATCCTTTCGCCCCTTCGTCGGGAGCCCGCTCTCGTAGACCACCAAAAGCGGTCGGGTCTCGAGCTCACCCGAAG
>CAZDLH010000482.1:0-2820 GCA_964505925.1 uncultured Burkholderiales bacterium | reverse complement strand
GCCGACGGCGGCCACCGCGGTGGCTTCGAACAGCTGGCCCAGCATCACGGTGCTACCGCTGCCTACGCCCACCACTTGGCCGGCGCCGTTGAACACTGCGACGTCGGGGTCCTCGACGCCAACGGTGGCGTACTGGGTGACGTCGGCCACAGTGCCGTCGGTAAAGGTGGCGAACAGCGCTACATCCGCGCTCTGGCCGATCGACACGGTCACGCTCTCGGGGCTGAAGGACAACGACTCCAAGCCGCCGGTAGCCGGAATGAAAGCGGGATTTTCGATGACCAGCGTCTGACCGGAGCGCAGCCGCAAGCCCTGCTCGTACAGAGCGACGACCTGGCCGTCGGACAGGTACTCGAGCCGGAGGAAAACACCGGAGATCGGCACGTCGAAACCTACCTCGACGGTTTTCTGCACCGTCGTGGGTCCGTAAACGGGCTCACCTGCGCTATCGAAAACGGTGATACGGTAGTTGGTAACGTCGGTCGGAACCGCCGACTGTTGGGTTTCCAGAGTCTGCTTGATCACAATCTGGGCCGGTGCGGTCGGTTCGAAATCGGGCCCGGAATAGACAAAGTCGTTCCGGGACGAGCCGCACCCGACCAGCAATGCTGACAGGAGCAGAAGAATTAGTGGTTTGGTAAATCGATGAAACATGCCGAGGGCTACGATGGTCCCATGAAAGAGTCCTGGTATCTTTTGGAGATATATTCGTATGCATCGAATAGGTGAGGAGCACCCCAGCGCATGTCGCGGTGTCCGGCTCTACTGGGCGCCTGGGTATGCTGTGCCGAGAGTGTTGAACGCTAAAGTTTCGCGAGTCGGACCGCGCCTTGAGGCTTCGGAGAACGAGGCCTCGCGGAACCGACTCCATAGACGCTCCGAGTTTCGAAATAAGTGCTGAGCGCGTCGAAGGAGAAAGGGGCGGCCTCCAGGTGAAGGATATCTTGAGGCCGACCGACTCGCGGAGTGTCCCGAAGAGCTGGGTTATGCTGTCTTTAGCTCTGGAGCTGCTCGCGGAGCTCTTCGAGTTCAGCCCAGCGCTCAAGGGCGGTTTCGAGCTGGACCCCTACGGTTTCTCGCTGCTCTAAAAGCGGTTTGAGCTCGCTGTACCGGTCGGCGTTGGCGGCGATCTCCCGGTCTAGCTCTTCGACTTCGGCTTCGAGCTTAGGGATGCGCTTTTCGAGGGTGGTCAGCTCTCGGGTCTCGTTGTAGGTCAACTTTCGCGTTCGCTCCGCGCCCGCCGGGGCCGGCTGCGGCGAGGATCCATCGGCGGTTGGGGCCTCGGGACTCCCGGCCGGGTCCACCGCGCTACTCGAGCTTGCTGAGGGGTCGGAGTCGCCGGAGCCTCCCGAGAGTCCAACACGGCCGGGGTGCTCGGCGTCCTCGACGTCTTCGGTGTCCCCTCCGTCCACTTCGGTGATTCGGGACAAGAGCACGGTGGCGCTGCCTTCGAGTTCGACGGGGGTGAGCTCCTCGAAGCGACCGTCTTGAAAAAGGAGAATGCGGTCGCAGACCCGGCTGAGGAGAAAACGGTCGTGGCTGACCACCACCAGGCTCCCAGGGAAGCTGTCGAAGAAATACTCGAGACGACCGAGCGTCTCTAGGTCGAGATCGTTGGTGGGCTCGTCGGCCAGAAACACATTCGGTGCCTCCATCAGAAGGCGCAGCAGTTCCAAGCGCTTGCGCTCGCCACCCGAGAGCTTGCCGATGGGAGTGCTCTGGGCGGAACCCGAGAAGAGGAACATCTCGCACAGGCGACCAGCGGTGAGGCGTCCGCCGTTCTTGAGCGGCAGCTCCGTGGCGACCTCCTCCACGGCGGCCAGTACGCGGGTTTCCGGGGGTAGGCCGGTCAAGCGGTCGGTGTGCTGGTCGAAGTAGGCTCGGTGCACCGTCTCCCCGCAGACCACGCTGCCGGAGTCCGGTTCGGCTACCCCCGCGAGCAGGTGTAAAAAGGTGGACTTGCCCGAGCCGTTCGGGCCCACTACGCCCACGCGCTCGCCCGGCTCTAGCACGAAGTCTAGGCCCTTTAAGATGCGCCATCGCACGTCGTGCATCTCCAGCACCTTCTTGCCCAAACGCCTGGTGCCCAGGTCCCAGGCTTCGTCGGCGATCTCCTCGCCTTCTAGCCCGACCGGGGGGCCCCCCCCGAGCATGGCTTGCACCCGCTGCAGTCGTGCCTTCTGTCGAGTAGAGCGAGCCTTGGGCCCTTGGCGCAGCCAGGCCTGCTCGCGTCGCAAGACGTTGGCGAAGCGATCCTGCTCTTTGGCGCGCTGGGCCACCCGCGCCTCCTTCAGCTCTAGATAGCGGGAGTAGTTCCCCTCGAAGGCGTGCAGAGTCTGCTCGGCAAGCTCGAACATGCGAGTGCAGACCCGCTCGAGAAAGAAGCGGTCGTGGGTCACCATCAGCACCGCGAACGGAGCTTTGCGCAGATACTCCTCGAGCCAGGCGATACTCCCGATGTCGAGGTGGTTGGTGGGCTCGTCCAAGAGCAGCACGTCCGGGGGGACCAGCAGAGTGCGGGCCAGCGCCAGCCGACGCTCCTGCCCGCCCGAGAGCTTCTCGAACCGGCGGTCCGGGTCGGTGAAGCCCAGCGAAGTCAAAAGCGTGCGGGCGCGGGTCTCTAGATCCCAGGCGTCTCTAAGCGTCAGCTCGTCGGTCAGATCGTTGAGTCGCCGCTCTAGCGAGCCGCGCTGGGCGTCGCTTGCGCTATCGAGAGCCTCGCAGACCGACTCGTACTCGCTCAGGAGCGCCTGCAGCTGCGCGCCGCCCCGGGCCACCACCTCGTGCAGGGGCAGACCGCGCTCGCTATCGAGGCTGGGT
>CAZDLH010000481.1:0-2822 GCA_964505925.1 uncultured Burkholderiales bacterium | reverse complement strand
GTTTCGAGAAGTCCGCCGCCTCGGGTTCGTAGCCAGATCGACGAAGGGCAGACGACCGGCTCCCGGATCAGCTTCTTCCGACCCAACAGAAAGCCCATCTGGATCAGAACATTCCGCAGCCCGGTCACACCTTGGTCCACCATTTCGTGGTCGAACACGTTGGGGTCTCCCGCTTCCACCGTGATAGCGGGAACGCCCCGGCGAAGCGCGTTCCTCCGTAGAGTTCCGTCGGAACCTCGGACCTGTAGAACGATCTGAGGGTTGAAGGCCTCGGCCATAGAGCGGCTGAGAGGGTCCGTGAGGTCCGCTCGGACGTACATAGTATTGATCCGGCCTACGCTCGCCGTGTGGATATCGACAAGCAGGTCGATGTTCGGCAGAAACGCCGAGGCGAAGGCCCGGGCGTACTGCTCTGCGGGCTTTCCGTCGGCCTTCCCTGGAAAGACGTGATTGAGGTCCAGACCGTCGGGAAAGAGCCGGTCTCCGTCCCTGAAAGCCGGGATGTTGACCACCGGCACGCAGACGAGCGAGCCGCGCACCTTCGCTAGATCGAGCTCCCGCAAGAGTCGATGGATGATCCGTATACCGTTGAGTTCGTTGCCGTGAACGGCGGAGGCGATCCCCAGGACCGGACCGTCGAAGGCCCCCCGGGCCACCATGAACGGCACCTCCACCGGTCGGCCGGTGGCCTCCTGGTACAGCGGCACCCATACCTTGGAGACCTGCCCCTTGGGATAGCGATCAGGCTCAAGGAGTTTCGAAGGTTTCATAGGCTTGATCCACCTCTTTGATCAGTTCTTTATCGTCGCACAGCTCGCTGAACAGCCGTCTGCGGAACTTCCCCTTAGCGGTCACCAGATTCCCCGCCATCTTGTCGATAGCGATGGTGGCCAACATCGTCTGAATAAAGCTCTCGAGCAGCGCATCGACGCTCAGACCTAGCGAGTTAAAATCTCGCTCGTCCATCATGAGCAAGCGCTGGGTATCGCTTCCCCACTGATTGGGGCCCTCGGCGACCGACAGGTTGGTGCCGAGCATCTCCCAGGAGTTCGCCCCCTGCTCGAGACGGTCCATGAGAGGGGCCCGCGAGCGCCGGCCGTAGACCGCCAGAGGGCGGAAACCGTCCGCCCCGTGGGAGATCATGATCCGAAGGTCCGCCACGTAGATCTCGTTTTTCTTATCCGGAAGAGTACCCACATGAAAGAACCGGCCGCTCTTACCCTGGGAGCTCCACTCGTAGTTTCCGATCAGAGCCTGCACCAAGAAGCGTTCGTACTGAAAGTCCATCTTCATGAAAGCCTCCAGTTCGGCCGCGGAGGTGATCGTATAGACGCCTTGGCCGGCGTTGCTGTACGGGTTCTTCACGACTCCGAAACCGCCCATCTGGCGGATCAAGAGCGGCACCTCTAGTTTCGAGACGTTGCGAAACGTCTCGGGAGTCCGCACCACGAGGCCGCTGCCTTCGAGTTCCGCGTTCAGAAGCTCGTAGGCCAGACTGGCCATGGCCTTGTTTCGCCCCCCGGCAAGGCAGGCGAGGATAGGGTTCACCACGAGGGTTTTCAGCCCGTGCGGCAGTCGATTCCACGGACGCTGGGTGAGGTATCGAAAGACACCTCGAAGGGAGGTCCACTCCGAGGTCTTCGGGTCGAGAACCTGCAGATAGCTGTCCCTCACTCGAAGAGGGGCGTCCGGCTGTCCGTCATAGAACGTCACTAGGTGGATATCCTCACCGAGTGCGTCGGCTAGGGCAGCAGCGTAGCCGGAAGCCTCCATACGGTTCTTGTCGAAAACGACAGCGACCGGACCCTGTTTTCTATTTCTGCGAAAGATAGGTAACAGGGTGCGCTCCACGAACAGCCCGTACCCTCCCTCTTCCTGATCTTCGTTGAGCAGTGGCGTCGATTTCTGACCGGAGGGACAGCTGTTGGTCTCCACCAGTATCATAGTGCGGCGACCCTCCACGGTAGCCACGTGGAAAAGGTCCGCGCCAGACCACCGAAAGGTGCGCGGTTCGTACTGCAAGCACTGCTCGAGCACCCTCTGGTCGACACCCGGATTGAGATGACAGTAGCGGGCTACCATCCGACGCGGGGACATCCGCAGAAAGTGAGCCACCATCGGGTGCATCCGTGCGTTCAGTACCCGTGGATAGAAGTGGTCGTCTCGCTGAAAAGAGCCAGGAGATACAACGGTGTTCACCATGATAGCCTCTTCCCGATCCCTGGGACGAGTGCCTGTGCCGACCCTACCCTTTACCCCGAAGGATTCCGGAAGTAGCGGCCCGAAATCCCCTAATATGCCCACGGAGACTCTTATTGAGGATCAGGTCGCCGCACCCAAAAAAAAGCCGCTTCCCCTCTGGAATGTCGTCCTACTCGACGACGACGCTCATACCTATGAGTACGTTATCGAGATGCTGCACCGTCTCTTCGGTCATCCTCTTCAGACCTGTTTTCAGATGGCTCGGGAGGTGGACCTCACCGGGCGCGTCATCGTTTTTTCCACTCATAGAGAAAGAGCTGAACTCGAGCGAGACCGGATCCATTCTTACGGAGCGGATCCTCTGATACCGCACTGTAAGGGCTCCATGTCCGCCCTCATCGAACCAGCCCCAGGAGCTTAACTTCATGCCTGCCTACGAATGTCGCCAATGCACAGGGATGATGGATCCCCGGGAGGTCGTCTCATGTCCTCATTGCAGCGAGAAAAAACCCTTTTCCTGCTCCAAGTGTGGCGCTTCCATCAACCATCACGACATCTACGGGATCGAGAAGCTGACCACCAAGAAGCCTCTGCTGTGCTTGGGCTGCGGACACGAAAAC
>CAZDLH010000480.1:0-2826 GCA_964505925.1 uncultured Burkholderiales bacterium | reverse complement strand
AGGCAACGGCCAGGCAATCTTGCTCTAAACCGGCCAGACAAAGTTGTCGGCGACATCGAGCACCGGCACATCGTCTTTGGCTTGCCGAAGAAGATGGGACTGAGACAACGAATCCAAGAAGACCCGAAGTTACTGCGCAAAGTTACCCGGCTTGTAAACCAGACGATTGCTGAACACCTGGCCTCTTGCGTGACAGTCCACCGCCACCGCAGAGAGGAGTTAAAGAAGGCCAGACCAGGAATCATTGTGGCCCAACACACTTGGGCGGACAATCTCGACTATCACCCTCATCTGCACCTGTGCATCAGTGATGGCGTCTTCACCGCAGACGGCGACTTTTATGCGGCCTGGGATTGGAAGCCGGAAGAATTGAAAGAGAAGTTGCGCCGCCGAATCTTGAAAGCGTTCGTGCGGTGGGAGAAGTTAACGCCTGAGGCGGCGGACATAGTAGCGTGCTGGGAGCTGGATAAGTGTGGCTTCAGTCTGTTCATCGGTTCACCGATTGCGGAAGATGACCGAGAGCGGCTGGCCAGGTTGCTGCGGTACCTGATGCGTTCTCCGGTGAGTTTCAAGAGACTGAAATACGACGAGCGAACCGGGAAAGTGACCATGCGCTTGAAGCGCGATCAGGTTAAGGTGTTCGATCACGCTGTCGACTTCTTGGCCGCTTTGGCCAGGCATGTACCCCGTGCGCGCCAGCAGACGGTCACTTATGCGGGTCACTACGCAAACGCCACGGGTAACCTATCCCCAAAGACAGACGGAACCGAAAAGGAAGAAAAACAAGAGGTCCACCTGGGGACTGACAGACGCCGGTACGTTCCTTGGAATCTCCTCGTTCTTCGGTGCTGGACCGTGGACCCAGAATTGTGTCCTCGCTGTGGAGAGCGAATGGAAAGAGAGAAGCCGGTATACAAGCAGCCGGCCCTTTCCCAGTTGCTCAAGAGCTTAAGAGTGGGCAAATACCCCCAACGCCCACCACCCGCTCCACCGCCGCAAACCCAGGCGGTGTCAAACCACGATTCCGAGTACAGTAACGCTCAGCAATTCGGGGACAACGTGGTGCAGCTCTTCCCCGATGACAACTTCAATCAGGTTCCCCCCGGGTGGTAACCCGCGCAGCGGCTCCACCAGTAGCATTGCTATTCCCTGCTGCGCCCTGAGAGCGGATGTTCTTGACCAGGTCGTTGCCTCGGCCAAGAATCGGGCAGGGGAAGCCGCAGTCGACTCCCCCAAATATCACCCCTTACCACCTGGATCTCCAAAGATAGTCCAAAGATAGCTTTGGCGATCGACTTCCTACATGTCGCGGCGCTACCCCTATACGGTTCTATCTTGATCGATCCCAGACCTGTCGGACTCCGAGCGGGCCAGCCGAAAATCCTCGTCGGACGAGACCTGTCTCCGTTCGTCGAAAACGAAGCACGAGCCCTGAAATCCTCCGTTGGGACGTTCCCGGAGATAGTTCAGGATGCCGCCTTGGAGCTGCCATACGGTACGAAAACCTCGGGCTTCGAGTTCAGCTCGAGCTTTCTCGCAACGGATTCCGCCGGTACAGAAGATGGCTGTGGGCTTGTCCGGATCGAGGGAGTGACCGACCTCTCGGTCCAGAAAGTCAGAGAACTGTTTGAAGGTTTCGGTCTGCGGGTCCCGGGCCTCAGGAAAGGTTCCCACCTCCACCTCATACTGGTTGCGAACGTCGAGCATCTGCGCTTCACCGAGCCGGGCCATCCGCCGGATCTGGTCCCACTCTGTGGGAGACTTCTGATCGCCGTAGTTGGCTTGGGGACGGACCGACGGGTCCCGGGCGGCCACGATCTGCTCTCTGACCTGGACTTTCCAGCGCTTGAAGGGCGGAGAGTCCGCCCAGCTGTCTTGCCAGCCCATCCCGGGGAAGTCGAGGAGGAGCCTATCGCAGAGGGACCTGACCGCCTCCGGACGTCCGGAGATGGTGGCGTTGCAGCCTTCCGTAGAGAGGAGCAGAGAGCCTCGCAGTCCCAGCTCGGTCCCGAGATCGAAAAGCTCTGAGCGAAAAGCGGGCAGCTGCTCCACCGGGAGTTCGGCAAAGCGATAGAAAGTCCGTACCAGGATCTTGCTTGTTTCGCTGGAAGTCGAGCACGTCATGGAGATGTCCGTTCTTTCCCACAGCGCTCGGAACCTTCGCCCCTCGGTCTTCAGTCAGATCTTGCCCAGGATTCAGGCTTTGGGCGATCGAGCCGTTCCGCTCCATATCGGGGACACCTATCGCCTACCGCCCGAGCCGGCCCGAGCGGCCCTGCTGCGAGTAGCCGAAGAGAGCCAGCAGTCCACCAGATTCTTCGCCTACACTCATCCTCAAGGTCGTCCCCAACTCAGGGACGCGCTGGCCGAGAAGCTCCGGAGAGAGAACGGGATCCCCTCGGCGCCGGAGCGAGTTCAGATCACGTGCGGAGCTACCCAGGGTTTAGCCGCCTCAGCCCAGGCGATCTTAAACCCTGGAGACGAGGTGCTGCTCCTCAGCCCTCACTGGCCGCTGATTCGAGGTATCCTCCAGAGTGTTGGCGTCACCTTCAAGGAGGTCAGCTACGGCCAAGCCGTTCGCGACCCGCGCGAAGTTCTCACTCCGCTGCTCGGTCCTCGGACCAAAGCCATCTATCTGGCCAATCCCAACAACCCCGATGGGGCGGTCCTGGGAGTCGAGCAGGCGAGTTCCCTGTACCGATTCGCCGAGGAGCACGAGCTGTTCCTACTCGCCGACGAGGCGTACGAACACATCCTGTATGATGGCGTCGAGCGAGGCAGCCTGGGAGCCCTCGACGATCCGAGCGGTCAGAAGGGTCGGGTCTT
>CAZDLH010000479.1:0-2828 GCA_964505925.1 uncultured Burkholderiales bacterium | reverse complement strand
TATTCCCGCTCAGCGGCGTACCCATCTCGACAGCTTCGAGATGCATGGTGTAGTAGGCGTGCTGCAGACCCGAAGTCCCCCGAGACCTCACCAACAGCTTCTTCCCTCTGTATCCCTCGGGAGGAGCCGACTCGAGCTCTACCCGCCAACTGGCGCCCGACGGCAGCTTCTTTTCAAAAATCGAAGCGCGACCGGTAGCGCGCAGTTGGGAGTAGACGGTCATAGCTCCCGATCGAGCCGCGGACTGGGCCTTCAGCTTATGTTCCATAAAGAGATTGAGCGCTATATCTTGGCGATTACTCCAGACCAAAGCGACCGAAAGGAAGAAAAGAAAGATCGAAACGAACAGGGCAGCTAAGACGATGTTCCCTCTGGAATCGGTACCCACTCGGCCGGTGGAATTTCGAATGAGCCTGACCTTTCTCACTCCACCGCACTTCGCCATCGGCGATCGTCCTCCCCCGAGCCCTTCCATGAAACACTGTTTTGTGCTAAAACTTCCTAGAGAAACATTTGGAGCACAAACCATGTCCACCTTATCCCATCCCCCTATTCTTGAGGAGGGGCCCGCTCAAACGCTCGTTCAGTTGGCCCTCGAGCAGGCGACGAACATCCCGAAGGATTCCACTACGGTCCATCTACCCCTGGGTAAAGAGACCGTCCCCGCGGTAGTCGACCCCTATAACGAGCGGCTAAAACTTTACGAACTCTCCGGCTCGACTCTCCTCGAGGGGTTGGCCGCCACCCCGAATGAGGCCGCCTTTCCATCCGTCTCCCCCTCCACCATCAATAAAGTCACAGCTTATGCACTACCGGGTGACGAAGCTCTCTGGAGCGGACTCGGGTTCGAACACGAAGCGGTCATCGAGGGTTTCTACCAAGGGGGTCAGGACGCGCACTTATGGGCCGCCTACAGTGAAGCCGAGCGAGCTGAGTCCACCCGTGAACTCGATCACCGATTAGGTGTGACGGTGGCTCAAGGGAAAGCTCCCCTTGCCGAGCCGGCTCTCGCCGACAACTTCTCGTCGAGGTTGGCCAACTCCGAGGACGCCCCCGCCATCGCCGACCTACTCCAGCAGACCTTCGAAGACTACCCTAGCCCCATCGAGGATCAGCTCATCGCTCACCAGATCGAAACCCAAAACAACGCTTTCCGCGTGGTCCTCGACAGCTCCGGCGAGCTGGCCGCCGCCGCTTCCGCAGAGCTCGATCACGAGCGCGCCGCGGCGGAGATGACCGACTGCGCCACTCGGTTGGATTACCGAGGTCACGGGCTTATGGCTTACTTGCTCCACCGACTCGAACGCGACATCGCCGAGCGGTTCGCCATCACCGACCTCTACACTATCGCCAGAGCCGATGAGATCGCAATGAACTGCGTGTTCAGCAAACTCGGGTACCGCTTCACCGGCCGACTCCGAAACAACTGCCGAATGCCTAACGGCTGGGAGTCCATGAACGTCTGGTGCAAGAACCCCCGCCAACGAGCCTTCGCCTTAAACTGATTCTTCGAAAACTCTCTGCGTTCGCATTACGGATCCACTCTCATCGTCGGAAACCGGAAGGGCTCGAACACGGTTATTCTCTTCGATACGGGCGTACACCTGAAATCCGGGAGTCGCCCGCGCGGGGGGACCCGATAATCGACAGGAGTCAGATCATGAAACGTTTCTTTATCGCCTTGGTGAGTGCCTGTGCGCTTCTCACTGGTGCGGCTACCGCTCAAGTACAGGTCGGACAGACCGCTCCGGACTTTACCGTGAACCACCTCGGCCAGAAGGACCGAAACCTCAGCTCCTATTTCGGTCGCACGATCGTTTTAGAGTGGATCAACACCGGCTGTCCTTTCGTGAGGGCTCAGTACGATTCCGGAAAGATGCAAGCGCTGCAAGCGAAATACGGAGACCGGGTAGTCTGGCTCACCATCGCTAGCTCGGCCCCCGGAACGCAAGGCTACTTCAACCCGACCGACTGGAAGCCGGCCTTACAAAAAGAGAACTGGAAAGGGGATCGACTAGTCATCGACCCCGCAGGGAAGATCGGTCGCCTGTACGGGGCGAAGACCACCCCACACATGTTCGTCATCGACAGCAACGGTAAGATCGCCTATCAAGGGGCTATCGACGATCGCAAAGAGCGAAACTACGTGTCGGCCGCTCTCGAGGCTCTGATGGCCGGCCGCGCGGTCGAGGTCACGAACACCCAAGCGTACGGCTGCGCGATCAAGTACCCCGAGTGAGCTCCCGGTAGGGCCGCAGCCCAGCGCGGTGGACCGCATCGCGCTGGGCTTTCAGGAGCGCAGACGGTCCACGCGGTTGCTAAAGTGGTACCTGAACCCTTTGTTTGCGAGCGCCACCGAAGTGCTCGGGTAGTCGATATAGCCGACCCCTTCAAAGAGGTCCCGCTCTCGCAAAAACGGGCGCACTTTCTCGGGGAAGCTGAAATACCAGCCCGCAATGCCGGTATCCCCGTGCCTACGGACGTAGCTCACCGCTGCTTCGGAAGATATCGAAGTGTAGACGTAGACCTTCGGTAGCTCGGGCCAGACCTGCCGAGCGGCGTCCAAGAGCTGTTCATCCAAAGACAAAAGAGTGCAGCGGGACCCGAGGTCGCGCCGTTCGATCTCTCGCCTCACCGAGGTGAGGAGTCGTTCGACGGAAGGGCGCGGGCGATACAGCTTGATCTCTAGAAAAAGATGGGGTGCGCGATGCCCGAACGCATCGAGGACCTCTTCTAGAGTGGGGATATAGGGGGCCTGTCTCCTCAACGCCTCGAACGGCAGCTCGGCGAGCACCGAACGCCCCCCTTCACCGACGCCAAAATCGGGG
>CAZDLH010000478.1:0-2833 GCA_964505925.1 uncultured Burkholderiales bacterium | reverse complement strand
GATGAGAAATCGCATGACCCTTTCAGTTCGACGTGCGAAAACGAGCGCCTTGTCCCTATCGAAACTCTAGATCGAATCGAAGCGCGTAAGAGCCCTCAGCGAGCCCCTCGGCTCCAGCCACCCCCACCAGAATGCTATACGGCTCATCGATAGAGACAAACTCGATGGTCCGCACTCCACCGTCTGAGCTACGCACCACGGACCCCGGCCCGGTGTGGGCATAGATAGGGTAGCTAGCCTCCCCCGAGATCGCGCTCGTTACGTTTGGCGGTGCCGCCGTCTCCCCGACCCCTTGCCGGAGTGCATAAAGATTGATCGGTTCGCCGTCACTCGGAGTGAGGGTGATCTTCAGCTTGCAGGCGGCCGGCATCGGAAAACGATACAGGACGTGGTTCCCGGAGAACATCTCGAACCGGGTGGCCGGGAAAGCGGCCACCGAGCTGCGCGCGGCCCAATCCAGCGCGATCGTCTGACCCTCTTCGAGTCGCCCCTGGATCTCCCCTGAGTTCGAACCCTCGGGCAGCTGGAGCTGCAGCACCGCAGGAGCGTTGGTCTCGGCCCCAGCGAAACCCGCCGAGCCTAACAAGAAAAAAACGAGTAAGACAGTCCTCATTCGCCAGTAGTTCAATACTAGACCGGAGAGACCTTTCATCTAGGGGAAGGGCCCCAAACCTGTACCGAGCCGGAGCCATCCACACTCAGAGAAGATTTAGCAATCCTAGAAGGAGGGGATCTCAAAAAATTTACCTTGAACGAAAGGAACTTTTCAACTCCGTCCTGTATGCCATTCGAGCAAAATTTTGCAAACCGAGGAGAAATATAATGTCGATCAGACCGTTTCTTGCAGCTTTAGTGCTGCTCGCCGCCCTGACTGGATGTACCGAAAATACGCAACAGGAAGTTTCGGACACCGCCACCACCGTCGCGAGTGAAGTGCGCGACTCTGCCGAGAGCGCCGCAGAGTCCGTAGGAGAGGCCGCCGAATCCGCTGGGGAAGCGATTCGGGAAACCGGAGTTGCCGCTGAAGTTAAGACCGCTCTGATGGCAAGCGATCAGGTGGAGACCTCCCACCTGAACGTAGACGTGGACGGTGAAACCGTCTTCTTGCGAGGCACGGTCCCCGCCGAAGAGCAGGTGGCCTTGGCCGAACAGATCGCTATCGAGACCGTGAGCGAAGGCACCGCTGTCACCAACGAACTGACGGTGGCCGCGGATGAAGACCATCACGACGACGCTGATCACGATGCTGATCACGACCACGACCACGACGACCCGGATCACACCCACTAGGGCGAACAGAAGCAAGCTATCCTCTTGCGCTACGCCTGAAGAAAAAGGAGCCGCCCACCGGGCGGCTCCTTTTTTTCCTCTACTGCTCTACAGGGGCGCCTTCGATCAGTTCCAGGTTGGCCCGAGGAAGTCGCATCCGACTGCCGTCTTCGAGCTCGACTTCGGCCACCCGAACGCAGGCCCCCGATGGGATTATGCACGGTTTCACCGGAAGCTCTACCACCCGCGCCAAGCTACCGAAGTTCGGCTCACGAATGAGACGCACCGGCACACCTACCGCAAGCTCCAGGTCCGGCGGCTCCACCGCATCTCGATCCCAATCTCCGTCAAGCCTGGTAACGATGATCTCCGGGCGGATAACGCCAGCTCGAATCTGGGTGGCCCCCGAAACCGAGGCTCGGCAGCCCGCTCGGTCTTTCAGCAGACCGAACGTCCGGTCTGCCATCGGTAGCGGCCCGAACCCTTCGGTGACCACCACCGTGACCCCCAGCTTCTCGCCGCCGGTGATCGCCACTCCCAGATCGTATCCGAGAAGGTCCCGCACATCCGAGTCGTCGATGCCCCCGGCGATCAGCGCCGACACTCCGAGCTCCGCTGCTCGACGTACCAAGTCGCTAGAGGCCAAAGAGCCCACCACCAGAGTTTTGCCTCGGTCGTCGGGATGGAGGTCGTTCGCTGCGAGCCGTGCCTCCGGGCGCTCCACCTTGATCTCGAGCGGCCCGGATGTCTCGCCTCCCAGGCCGAAGATCCCCTGGATCAGGGTACCGAACGTTCGGATCCGTACCCCTTGTCCTACCTCGACGGCCTCGACCACTCCATCCACATAGGCGTTCAGGGAGATAGGCCGGGGAGGCGAGCGGAGGATCACCTGTCCGGTGATCGCCGAAACCGACTCCACCGCCCCTTCGATGGGGCACTCAAAGGGAGCTCGAAAGTAGCCGAAAAAACCCTTTGAGTAGGCCAAGGTCTGACCTCTGGTCACCCTCTGGCCCAACGCCACTTTGAGCCTCTTGGGCACTTCCGCAGGGTCTAACCCCAGCTTGTTGGCCAAGTTCACCATCTCCACTCGCCCGGGGAGCTCCGTACGCGCGACCTCCCGGTCAAACTCCACCCGCTCCCCCTCTTGCACCAAGACTTCACCCAACAGGGGCAGCCTCCGGTCGAAGTAGAGCAGTGCTCCGGGGGTGACCTTGAGTCCAGGTGTGTACGAGCCCATCAGCTCCCCCCTTGAGGCGAGGAGCTATCCGAATACAGGCCCATCGCCTCGTTCCAAGTCGTTAGGCGCAGGAGTCGCTCCTGTTCGGTCATCGTGGAAAGGGGGTCGCTAAACCCGAACGGGCGCCGGCCTCGAGCGTCGAAAATAAGCCCCACCACTCCGCCTTGCAGAGCGACCGTACGGGGGGCTCCAGGCCCGGCCCCCACATCTAATCTCCCCGCCGGTTTGAGCACCGTCTCTACCGGGCCTTCCTCACGCTGTCTAGAAACCACCACCACCTCTCCGTGGCGCACCGTCACCGTGCGGTCCGGCAAGCGCGCCTCCAGA
>CAZDLH010000477.1:0-2835 GCA_964505925.1 uncultured Burkholderiales bacterium | reverse complement strand
CCATCAAAGCGTCCGCCAGCATAGCCGTCTCCGTCATCCCCGTATCCCTTTGATCGAGTCGAGCGGTCTGGATCAAAGTTCCGACAACAGCGAGGGTGAGCATCGCGAAGATAGCCAGACCTATCATAACCTCGCCTAAACTCGCCCCTCGGCTATAAAGAGACCGCTCCACCTAGCACATCTACCGCGTAACCGGTTCACTGTCAAGGGCGCGGCCCCCGGCCAGCACTAGCTCTAACGGAAAAAACACTCCTCGATGGGCCGCAGAGTCTCCCGGATCCCTCCAACGGCACTAGCGCTCCAACCGACCCCTCTGACGACCACCGCGCCGGCCCCGTCGGACTTACCCATGACCAGATCCGTGGCGGCGGCCACGGAGTCGGCCAAAGCCATGACCGTGGCCCTGAGCTCCAGCCCGTGAGCGTCCTTTTGTCCCCGCAGGTCGATGAGGGGTTCGAAGCCCGCAGCTCCGAGGGCCACGTTCGTGATACCGTGCCTCCACGGTCGGCCGAAGCTATCGGAGATCACCACCGGCAACGAAAACCCTAACCTGCCGCTCAGTTCGTGATGGAGGCGCTGGGCTGAACCGTCGCAGTCGAGGGGCAGAAGACACGCCGTCCGGCCGCCATCCACATTCGAGAGATCGAGCCCAGCGTTCGCGCAGATAAAGCCCTCCCGAGTTCTCGCGATGAGCACCCCCCGCTCCTCCCGGAGGATCTCGATCGACTCCCGGAGGACGAGCTCGACGATCCGCGGGTCCTTCCCGGAACGAGCCGCCAGAGCTAGGGCCTCCGGACCGGGAACCACCTCGGCCAGCGGGAACAGCCGCCCTTCGGCTTTCGAGACGATCTTCTGCGCGACCACGAGCATGTCGCCGGGCTCGACCCCCGGCGATCGGGCCAGCGCCTCCTGGAGAAAGTCCGGGAGAGGATCCCCCGGTCGCACTTCGGGCAGCCCCTCGAGCGCCCACAAAGAGACGGTCATCGGTGGGCCCACCTCATAAGGTCGGTGGGGGAGTCGCAGTCGTCTGCGAGCCCCGGTAGAGTGAGGACCTCCGTGGTCAGCCCGAGAGAGCCGGCCCTGCTCAAGAAACGCTGGGCGGAACGCCCCTCGAAGAGAAAAGGGAGAGCATCGCCCGGACTCATACAGACGCTGTTGGTACCCGCACCGTCGCGATCGGGACAGACTAAAAGCTGGCAGCCTCTAGCCTTCTCCCACCAGACCGAGAGCTCTTCTACGGAGACCTCCGGGAGATCCGGGAGCAGGACTCCGACGCGCTCTACGGCGACCCGCTGCAACAGCTGCCGTCGAGCGCTCTCGAGGTCCTCGTTGAGACCCGCCCCCGAGGTCACCACCGCATCGACCTCCGGATAGCGATGCGCCACCTCGATATCGGAGGTGACCAGGAGCAGTGCCTCGGCTCCTAGAGCGCCCCGAGCGGCGGCCACCGAGCGGTCGAGCAGCTCGAGAGCCCAGTAGCGACTCTCGCTCGGGGAGAGCCCCCAGCGCGACTTGGTCTGCTCGGTACCCTTGAACGGCAGAAGGAGCCGCAGTCTCACCGGCGATGCTCCCAGGCCGCTTTGAGGCTCCGATAGAACTGGGCCCGATGCTCGGGCTTCCCGAGTCGGGTCTCGGCACCGGCGAGGGCCAAGCCCTGGGACTGGGCGAAGAGCTCCAGAGGCTGAGTCAGCTCGTCGTGCGGTAGCAGCAGGACGCTGGCCCACCCCTCGAGCGTCTCCACCACCGCCTCTTGCCCGCCCCGGTCGCACATCCAGGCGAACAGCCTGTCGAGCGGCCCCTTGGCCGCCTTACCACCGAGAAGCGGGCTGACCGCCCAGACGGACTCCCGGCGCGAGGTCACCGCTTCGAGGAGCTTCGGGCACGAGAGCATCGGCCCTAACGAAAGATACGGGTTCGAGGGCGCCAGAACGATGAGGTCGGCCTTCTCGATAGCGCTCAGAGCTTTGGGGTTGACCTCCTCCTTAGCCTTCGCACAGACCTCAACTTCTCTCACCGGGATCTCGCCCCGATGTCGAACAAACCACTCCTGGAAGTCCCAGAGCTCGCCCTCTCGTGTGCGAAGCTTGGTAGCCAGAGCCGACTCGGTCGCCCGGAACACCTCGTAGGGCGCACCTAGTCGAGCGGCCAGTTCGCCCTCGATGTCCGACGGCTTTCGGTCCGCTCGGAGCAGTTCGGTGCGCAGCAGATGGAGAGCCAAGTCGCGGTCGCCGAGATAGAACCAGGCAGGACCGCCCAGTCGCGCCACCTCTTTGAGGCATTCGTCGGTCTCCCCGGCGCGTCCCCAGCCCTTCCCCTGGTCCACCAAGCCGCTCAGATGGTAGACCACGGTATCCCAGTCGGGCCAGATCTCGAGACTCAGATGGCGAAAGTCGTCCCCGCTGTTGACCACCGCCGTCATGTTCTCGGGCGGGTGGTGCTCGGCGAACGCCAAGGCCGCGCGCCCTCCGCCTACGCCGCCACAAAGCAAAGCGATACGCAGCTCATCGAACCGTGACAGAAAGCGGCCTCCAATCGAAATATTCCCGTAGGATCTCCTCCAGGAGAAACCCCGTGATGCCCCAGATGCACAGCTCTGGGAGGTCGAAGTACACCACCTTGTACGAATACTCGTGCCAGGTTCGAACCTCGTAACGAACCGGGCACACCAGCAGGTCCCGCAAGGGGACTAGGTGGACCTGATCGATCTCGCGGCCGTCTTGCTCGAAGCTCTGCTGGACGGTCATCCCTAGGAAAGGGTGCAGTCGAAACCCGGTCTTGGTTTCGCCAGGAGACATCGGGCCTATCAAGCGCAGGCCGTCCGGATCCATACGGACC
>CAZDLH010000476.1:0-2841 GCA_964505925.1 uncultured Burkholderiales bacterium | reverse complement strand
GATCTGGTCGAGAGCCTCGAACATGTACTCATCGAGCTTTCGGTGGAAATCCGGGTCGCTTCCCAGCGGAACTTCGGGGAGCATCGGAATTCCGATCTCCGGGTTGCGCCGGGGGTCAGGAATCAGGTCCGCCCCCCACGACGGCGTACCGAAGTCCACCGTGTCTTCCCCGAAGCTCGGAACACCGTACTCCGCGTCGGACCACTGTCCGAACTGCTGACTCTGCACCTGGCTAGCAGCCATGATGAGCTCCATATTCCGGATCTGCTGCTGCTGAGCTCTGAGCTGAGCTTCCATCGGGTCCAGATAAAGTGTGTTCCTCATAGCCTTAGTCTATGGGACGACCCCTAAAAAGATCTGAAAAAGTTGTAAACCGGACGAAATCTTAGGGAACTGGGCCTTGCGAAGAGGGGAGGTCGGGTCTCGGGTGCGAAAGCGCGCTCCAGTAGGAGCAGTACCCTTGACTTTGAACCGAAGACAGTTTCTTGCCCTAACCGCAGCTTTCTTGGCGGCCCCTCACCTGGCTTGGGCCGAGCGCCAACTCGACATTCTCGTTCTTGGGGGTACCGGCTTTATCGGACCCCACGAAGTGGAGAGCGCCCTCGGCCGGGGACACCGAGTAACGCTGTTCAACCGAGGGCGGTCGAACCCATATCTCTTTCCGCAACTGGAGAAGTTGACCGGAGACCGCGCGGGCGATCTCGAAAGCCTAAAAGGTCGGAAGTGGGATGTGGTCTTGGACCTGTCCGGCTTTCGAGCCGAGTGGGTGGACCTCACCACCGAGCTGCTTCAAGGGAACGTGGACTCGTACGTTTTCTTTTCGGACATCTCGGTCTACGCGGATCAGTCGCGACCCGGCCAGACGGAAGAGGGGGCGCTGGTGGACAGTATCGAGGTCGCTCAGCAGAACCCGAATCAAGAGTACGGGGCCATCAAGGCGGCCAGTGAAGCCATCGTGCGGGAGCGCTTCCCGGACACCCATACCATCTTGAGACTGGGTATCGCAGTGGGGCCCGGCGACCCGACCGACCGTTTCACCTACTGGCCGGTGAGAGTCTATCGGGGCGGGACCGTACTGGCACCCGGTCAGCCCACCGACCCGGTTCAGTTCATCGATGTCCGAGATCTGGCCGACTGGACCACCAAGCTGGTGGAGCGACGCCAGTTCGGTACCTTCAATGTGTCGGGACCGTCCACCGATCTCACTCTGGGAGGGTTTCTCGATATCGCCAGGTCCGCGACCAACTCCACGGCTGAGTTCGTCTGGGTCAGTCCTGAGTTTCTAGAGAGGATGAAGGTGGGTCCGCTCATCGACCTCCCGCTTTGGGTACCGCCGGAGTCTTCCATCGGGGGCTTCACCCAGGTGGACATCTCCAAAGCGTTGGCTGCCGGACTCACTTTCAGATCGCTGGAAACGACCATCTCGGACGCTCTAGCGTGGTATCGAACCCTTCCCGAACCAGAATCCTTAAAGGCGGGCCTCACACCCGAGCGCGAGCGTCTCCTTTTGTCCGAGTGGGAAGCTCATCTCCATGACAGCTAAGGAGTCTAGATTGTCTTTGAGTATACAGACTAAAACCGACGGGCCGACCCCCCATCTCGATCTTCGGGTTCGGCGCCTGGAGCCTTCGGCCACGCTGGCTATCAATGAACGCTCAGCCGAGCTTCAGGCCCAAGGCAAGCGGATCTTTCGCTTCGGCCTGGGCCAATCGCCGTTCCCAGTTCCAGATAAAGTGGTACGGGAACTAAAGCGTAGGGCCGCCGAGAAGGACTACCTGCCGGTGGCTGGTCTTCGCCCCTTGCGGGAGGCCGTAGCGGACTACCATCAAGGGCGCGACGGGGTGGCTTCGGGTCCGGACGACGTGCTGATCGGTCCAGGCTCTAAAGAGCTGCTGTTTCTAGCCCAGCTCTGTTATCGCGGAGAGCTGATAGTTTCCTCGCCTTCGTGGGTGAGCTATCAGCCTCAAGCCTCGCTTTTAGGGCTCCCCACGCAATGGATCCCCACCACGGTGGAGTCGGGCTGGCGGTTGCGAGCCGCAGCTTTAGACGCTGCTCTGCGCCAGGATTCCGGTCGGCCCAGGCTGCTCATCTTGAACTACCCGAACAACCCGGCGGGCACCAGTCTGAGCCCCGAGCAGCTCGAAGAGATCGCCGTCGTCTGCCGGGAGCATCGACTGTTGGTCTTGTCCGACGAGATCTACGGTGAGGTACACCACCGGGGTGCTCACCGCTCGCTGGCCAGCTTCTATCCCGAGGGGACCATCATCTCCGGCGGACTTAGCAAGTGGTGCGGGGCCGGAGGGTGGCGTCTGGGAACCTTCACCTTCCCTCCGGAGCTGGCTTGGCTGCGACGGGCGATGGCGGTGGTGGCCAGTGAAACCTTCACCTCCGTTTCGGCGCCCATCCAGTGGGCGGCAGTGGAGGCGTTCCGTTTTGACGAGGAGCTCGAGGGGTACCTGGATCGCTCCCGAAAGATCCTGCGGGCTGTCGGTGTGTACTCCCACCGCAGGCTGCGGGAAGCCGGCCTGCAGACCCCCGAACCCGACGGCGGCTTCTACCTGTTCCCCGTCTGCGGTCCGGAGTTGGCCCAGAGGCTCCACGCCCGAGGGGTGAACGATAGCTCCCGGATGTGCCGACTGCTGCTCGATGAGACGGGGGTCGCGGTGCTCCCCGGAACCCAGTTCGGACGACCGGAGGATGAACTGTCCTTTCGCTTAGCGACTGTGAATTTTGACGGGGGGAGCGCCCTGCAGGCCTGTCCGGAGGGTCCCGAGCCGTTGGAGTCTCGGTTCGTGGAGGAGCACTGCCCCGACTTGGTCGAGGGTCTGGCCCGGCTCGGCG
>CAZDLH010000475.1:0-2851 GCA_964505925.1 uncultured Burkholderiales bacterium | reverse complement strand
CGACGACGGAGCTACCTTGCAGCTCCTCTTGGGCGCGGAAAGCCGCATCCTCATCGAGCAGCGCGATGGCGCTTACCCCAAACTCGCGCGCTTGACGAACCAAGCGCTGCCAGGACTTCTTGGCCGCCAGGGCCACGATGGAGAACCGTTCGGGGTGCTTCCGCACCACATCGAGGGTCTGAGTACCTATGGATCCCGTGGATCCCAAGACGACAATCTTTTTCATAACATCACGTGAATGGCATAAAGATAAAACATCGGGGCGGCAAAGGCAAGCGAATCGAACCGATCCAACACTCCTCCATGACCGGCTAGGACGCTGCCTGAATCCTTGACCCCGACATCGCGCTTGAGCGAGGACTCGAAGAGATCCCCGAACTGACCGGCGATCGCCACCAGCACCGCGGACGCCTGGCAGTGGATAAGCGGGAGGCCGAGCCACCAACCGAGCCAGCTACAGGCCACCACCGCACAGAGGACCCCTCCCAACGAGCCTTCGACCGTCTTCTTCGGAGAGACCCTAGGGTACAGTTTTGTGCGACCGAACCGCCGACCGATGAAGTAGCCTCCCATGTCGGTGAACGCCGATGCGAAGATCAAGAGGGTGATCAAGGCCGCCCCCTCCGGCATCTTCCGGAGCAGAATGAGAAAGGAGAACATCCACCCAACGTAGAGCACCCCGAGAAGCGTTGCAGCGCAGTCGAGAAGCGGCGAGACTCGCTCCTGGGGGCGCAGGAGCATAGCGGTGAACAGCAGCACAGTACCCGCGAGCAGCGTCTGGTGCACCGCGGACTCCCCCCCTAAGAAGGCCGCTATGAGGAGCGCCACCGTGAGAACCGCCCCGGTCTTACGACCGGGCTGGATCCCTTTGCGCTCGACGAATCCGTAGAACTCGTGAAGCCCTATCATGGCGAAGAGCACGACCATCGCGACGAACGGGTAGAGGCCTTTCCAGATGACATAGAAGGCCGCCGAAGCCAACACGATAGCGGTGAGCACCCGCTGGGTGAGCTCGCTGGGGGGGCGCCTCTTCAAGGTCGGAGCCGACGCGGCGGTCATGGCTGCCCCCCGGCTCCGAAGCGGCGCTCCCGTTGCCCGAAAGCCGACAACGCTCGGTCGAGCACCTCGCGATCCAGGTCGGGCCAGAGCTTCTCTGTGAAGAAGAGCTCCGTGTAGGCCGCCTGCCATAGTAAGAAGTTAGACATCCTTAATTCTCCACTCGTTCTGATCAAGAGATCCGGTTCAGGCTGACCCGCTGTATACAGGTGCGAGGAGAAGAGCCGTTCATCGATCTCTTCAGCGTCGAGCTCCCCACGGATCCCCTTCCCAACCAACTCTCGAACCGCCTGCAAGATCTCTTCTCGGGAACTGTAGTTGACCGCTAGGTTCAGCGTCATAGCGTCGTTCGAGCTGGTCGCTTCTTCGGTCCGCAAAAACTCGCGCCGCACCGTCTCCGGCAGATTCTGGATCTCGCCTACGACTCGGAACCGAACCCCTGTACGACGAAGCTTCTCGCGTTCGCGGACAGCGTACCGCTCGAACAAGTGCATCAAGACTTCCACCTCCTTCGGGCTTCGCCTCCAGTTCTCCGCAGAGAAGGCGTACGCCGTCAGGACCTCTATCCCGATCTCGCGACAGGTCTCGATGAGGCGACGGAAGCTCCGCACTCCCGCTCGGTGCCCGAAAACCGCGGGTAGTCGCCGCTGGGTAGCCCAGCGGCGGTTTCCATCCATGATGACCGCTATGTGCCGAGGCAGCCCCTCAGTTACCACCAGTCCCCCTGGGGCTCCCACCGGGCCTTGGCCAGAAACCGTACTGCTCATAGGCTAGAACCAGTTCGGGCTTCAGGCCACCGGTTCTCACCGCCACGACCCTGAGCTCACCCCGACCGAAAGCGTAGCCAGCCGGCCTAGTGACCTGCATCACGAGCGGAGTTCCGGTGGCGCGAATCCAAGCTAGCGCCGTCCGGAAAGGGCGACCCAAGAGAGCGTTGCAGTCGGGTGAACCGTCACCCCCACCGTGCGCTCGCGCCCGCTCTCCTGTGCGCTCCGATACCGTATCCACCGACACACCTCACTTCTGCGACTCGGGCCTACCGACGCTCCTCCCCGGAAGGCCCGTCCTTCGGGTCAGACCCACTTAGCACTCGCAGTCCTGTCGTTAAACTCCCTTAACAAAAGAAGAGCGGACTTGATGCGATCCGACGCTCTAAGCCGCTCCTCTTACCTATCTTTGCCTCGAGCAGGAGCTACTCTAGACTTCCATGATCTCTTTTTCTTTGTTGTCACAGGTCTTCTCGACCCGCTCCGTGTACCGATCGGTCAGCTTCTGAACCTCATCTTGGGTCCGCTTTTCGGTATCCTCAGGGAGGCCGGCCTTCTTCACGTCCTCGAGGGCGTCGCGACGGATCTGGCGGATACCGACCTTCGCTTCCTCGGCCTTGGCTTTAACCACCTTCACGAAATCCTTGCGGCGCTCTTCGGTCAAGGGGGGCATATTCAGGCGGATCAGGTTCCCGTCGTTATTGGGCGTCACTCCGATGTTCGCCATATGAATAGCGCGTTCGATGTTGGATAGGTTCCCTTTGTCGTAAGGCTGGATCACCAGCGTCCGAGCCTCGGGCACCTGGATGGTGGCCATCTGGGACAGCGGCATCTCCGAACCGTACGCCTCTACCATAATCTTGTCCACCAAAGCGGGAGTGGCCCGGCCGGAGCGGATCCTGCCGTACTCTCTCCCCAGCGCCTCGATCGCACCCTCCATGCGCTCTTCGTATGGAGTAAAATCAATATTTTCCATTACTGTATAGCCTCCTTGACTTGAGTTCCGATCTTTTCACCAGAAACGATCC
>CAZDLH010000474.1:0-2852 GCA_964505925.1 uncultured Burkholderiales bacterium | reverse complement strand
GTGGCCTTCGGGCAAGAGCTCTCGAGTCTGACCGAGAGCTGGCAGATGGAGGGCACCTGGGGGGTGGAGGAGCTGAACGGCAGGACGGTCTTCTCCGACTCGCCCGGGGCGAACTACCCCAGCAGGGCCGACCACAGCATCACTTCACCGGCGATCGATCTGGGCCGCTTCGTGGGCTCGACACTGATCTTCGAAGCCGAGCACCAGCTCGAAGAGGGCTACGACCTGGTCCATCTCGAGGTGGCCAAAGCAGGCTCCGAGGAGCCGGAGTGGAGCGGGCTTCACAGCTTCACCGGGCCGGGTCCCGAACAGGGCTACAGCTTCGATCTATCGCCTTTCGACGGAGAGCAGCTCCAGCTGCGCTTCCGGATCGAAAGCGATCAGTCGTACGAAGAGGACGGCTTCAAGTTCCACAGCCTACAGATTCTAGGCCAGGAGATGGCCTAGCTCAAGAGCTGCAAGACAAGGTGGAGCAGCCGGGCTTATCCCGGGCCCAGTCGGGTCTACGCCCGGTCCACCTTCGGTCGTCGGGGAGCTCGTCGTAAGGGCGGCGGCTACGCTCGAGCAGGTCGTGCACCAAGGAGAGATCCCCGCGCTGTTCGGCGGCTTCGATGGCTTGGACCGCTAGGTAGTTTCGCAGTATGAAGGCCGGATTGGTCCGGTTCATCAGGCTTTTGCGCTCTTCGGCGGTGCGGTCGTGCCACTCTTTACCGACCCGAGCTGCGTACCGCTCGAGCCAGCTCTCCCATCGGCTCCGCTCTTCTTCGACCTTGGCTTCGTCGTAGAAGGCTTCAGCTAGAGTCTCCAAGGACGGCTCCTGCAGATCGAGTGCGGCAAGTCTCCGGAAAAATAGAGTGAAGTCCACTTCGCACAGCTCCATCAGACCGAACGCCTCGTCCACCACGTCGTCCTTTTCGTCGTCGGCCGACAGCGGCTCTAGAAGGCCGAACTTAGCTGCCGTGAGCTCGGCCGAGAGCCGGTTGTAGGTGTGGGCGTACTCCTGGAGGCCGTCGACCAGCGGTTCCACCTCCCCGAACAGAGGCGCCAAGGCGGTCGCTAGACGCTGAAGATTCCACTGGGCCATCGCCGGCTGCTGCCCGTACCGGTATCGACGGTGTCCGAAGTCGGTGGTGTTGGGGGTCCAGTGGGGGTCGTACGGGTCGAGCCATCCGTATGGGCCGTAGTCGATGGTGAGCCCCAACACCGACATGTTATCGGTGTTCATAACCCCGTGCACGAAACCCACTCTCATCCAGTGGGCCATCAGTTCGGCGGTTCGGATGCAGACCTGACGGAACCACTCCTGACGGCTCTGAGGGGCGGCCGGATCGAGCTCTGGGAAATCTCGGCTGATGGTGAAATCTACCAATCGCTCTAGGAGCTGGGTCTCTTCTCGAGAGGCGAAGATCTCGTAGTTTCCGAAGCGCAGAAAGCTGGGGGAGACCCGGCAGACCACCGCTCCGGGCTCCATTTCCGGGCGCCCGTCGTAGAACATGTCCCGCAGTATCGGTTCGCCGGTGGAGATCAAGCTCAGCGCTCTGGTGGTGGGGATCCCCAGGTGGTGCACGGCTTCGCTGCAGAGGAATTCGCGGATGGAGGAGCGCAGCACCGCTTTGCCATCGGCGTGTCGGCTGTACGGGGTCAGACCCGCGCCCTTGAGCTGGAGCTCCCAGCGCTGACCGTCGGGGGCTATCACCTCCCCTAGATTGATGGCGCGGCCGTCTCCCAGCTGCCCGGCCCAGTTGCCGAACTGGTGGCCGCCGTAACACATGGCGTACGACTCCATCCCGGGTAGCAGTTCGGTTCCCGAGAAAGCCCGTAGGAAGCGCTCGCTTTGGACCTGTTGCTCGGACAGGCCCAAGGATTCGGCCATCTCCTGAGACCAGGCCAAGAGTTTGGGTGCGGGAGGCCGGGTGGCAGGGGCCGGAGACCAATGGGCCCCGTGCACCTGTCGAGGGGTGGGCGAGACTTCGGTCTCGCCCACCAGTTCGCGGATCACCCGGTTGTCGAATTTTAGGTTCATCCCGATCGCTTTCCGGTTAACTATGGAACGAGCCTGCCTAAACGTTCGGAAGGATGCGCGGAGGGCTTGTTGAAAAACTCTCAATCATCTTGAGCGATCATCGATCGGCGGCTGAGGGGAAGGGGCTCGGAGGCGAGGTCGATGAAAAAGGGTAGAAGCGACTGTGACTTGGTGGCAAGCGTTCATTTTAGGCCTCGTACAAGGGGTGACCGAGTTTCTTCCGGTCAGTAGCTCGGGCCATCTGGTCTTAGTCCAGAGCTGGCTGGGTCTCACCGAGGAGCTGTTCACCTTCGACTCTATGATCCACGGGGGGTCTCTGGTGGCGGTGATCCTCGCTTTCCGTGCCGAACTCAAGCAGATGTTGGTGGCCTTCGGAGGCGGGACCCCGGAGGAGGTGCAGGACGGGCGGCGTCTCTGCCTTCTGGTGGTTATCGGGAGCATCCCGCTGGTGGTGGGCGGGCTGCTCCTCAAGGATAAGGTGGCCGGGGCTTTCGGGTCCGTCTATCTGACCTCGGTGATGCTGTTCGTTACTGGTTTCATGCTGTTGATCGCCGAGAAGCTCACTCCGCCACCAGCAGAGCCGACGGTCCCGGTTGCCCGGAAAGTCACCGTGCTCAAAGCGGTCGTGATCGGTCTGTCCCAGTGTCTGGCTATGCTGCCCGGACTGTCGCGCTCCGGCACCACTATCGCTACCGGCATGATGACCGGCTTAGACCGGCAGACCTCGACCCGCTACTCTTTTCTTTTGTCGATCCCGGCCATCACGGGTGCGTTTCTCTTAGCCCTGCGGACGATCCTCGAAGAGGGGTTCACCGAGAATGTGAGCGCT
>CAZDLH010000473.1:0-2858 GCA_964505925.1 uncultured Burkholderiales bacterium | reverse complement strand
TTCACGCCGAGATGGACGAGACCCGAAAACCGCTGGTGTGTCAGGTCTACCCGTTCGACTTGACCGAGACCCCGGACGGCTACTACGCAGCGGTATCCTTCGCGTGTCCTGCCGTGCTGGCGGGGGTGGGCCCCTCGATCGAGGAGTCCGGACCGAGCCTTCAGCGCCTGCTGCTGACCCACGGGAGAGCCGCACCCAAGCGAGGTCGTGTGGCCGAGCGGGTGGGGTGGACCCACGAACGGAGCGGCTCGTGGCGCGAATATCTGGAGTTCGAAGCCCAGCTCCTCGGGCGGATGAGTGAAGTTCCTGTGGTGGATGCGCTGTTGGAGGCGGCTTGGGGGCTCGCCGAGCGAGCCCAGCGCTCCGCTCCACAGTCTACTCCTCAAGCTCCACTATCCGAGCCGGTCCGCGGCGTTCTCCAGGAGTTTCTGCTCGATTTCGTCGTCTCGATGCTGGCGGTCCTCGAGGCCCCTGAGGATCTCGAGGCCCAGCGTGAGTTCGGTACCAAGCTCCGATACGCGCCGCCCGCCCATTTCGCGCCCTTGGATCTTCTGCTGGGAAGCTTCACCTTTGCTGGAGAGGTCAGTCTGATCGAAGAGGAGGTTCTCGGGCGTTACGCCGTCAGCCATATCTTCGGCAAGCGCCTACTTCGTGGGTCCTTGCTGGAAGGGGTTCTGGCCCTGTTGTGCTGTTCGTTGCTGCTCCGCGCTCTCTTGGGGGCGCTCGCGGCGCAACGGGTCTGCCCGCAGCCGAGCTTCGAAGCTCTCGACCGGGCGTTCTGTTTAGTGGAAACGGAGGTCCTGACCCACAGCGGGAAGTTCGCCCCGCTCTTTAGCGAATGCGAACAGCGGTTCTCGCAGGTCGTCGCCGGGTTGATACCGAGCGAAGGAGCGCCCTAGAGATCCACCGCTTTGAGGAGTTCCGGCGGGTAGCGATCGCCGGCGACCTCCGAGGAGACCTGAGCGAGGGCGGCCAGGTCGTCTGGAGATAGGCGGAGCCTCGCGGCCTCGACGTTGCGCTCGAGATACTGCACGCGTTTGGTTCCGGGTATCGGTACGATGTCCGAGCCTTGGTGAAGGAGCCACGCCAGCGCTACCTGGGAGGGGAACGCACCGCGATTCTTGGCCACCTCCTTCACCCGGGCCACCAGGGCCAGGTTCTTCTCCAGGTTCCGGTCTTGGAAGCGAGGCAGGTTCCGGCGGCTATCGTCGGGCTCGAAGACGGTCTCTCGGCTGATGGCGCCGGTCAGAAGACCTCGCCCCAGAGGGCTAAAGGCGACCAAGCCGATCTTCAACTCCCGGAGGGTGGGCAGGATCTCTCGTTCTAGGTCTCGGGTGAACAGGGAGTACTCGCTCTGGACTGCCGAGATGGGGCGCTCCCGGTGAGCCCGGCGGACGGTTTCCGCGGAAGCTTCGGACAGACCTAAGTATCGGACGTACCCCTGATCGATAAGCTCGCCCATCGCGCCTACGCTCTCTTCGATCGGTACTTGGGGGTCCACCCTATGGAGATAGAAAAGGTCGAGGGAGTCTACGCCGAGCCGTTTGAGAGAGGCCTTGCAGCACTCCTGAAGATACTCCGGCCGGCCGTTCACCTCCAGGCGATCGCTGTGCCGGGCTACGATGCCGGCTTTACTGGCCAGGACCACCTGGTCGCGATACAGCTTCAAGGGGCCGGCCAAGAGCCGTTCGTTGGCGCCGCCCTCGCCGTAGATGTCGGCGGTGTCCCAGAGGACGGCTCCCAACTCTAACGAGCGATGGAGCACCGCTAGAGTGATCGAGGTGTCAGCTTTCCCGTAGGCCCAAGAGAGCCCCATGCAGCCCAATCCTATGACGGGAGCGGTCAGGCCTTGGTCGCCGAGCGGTCTTCTGGTCATCTTAGGGTCTCCTCATCGTTCGGGGTCGAGAGCACTCGGGCGGTCAGTTCAGCTGTTCGAGCGCCTCTTTGAGCTCCGGCATCCGCTCTCGGGCTTTGGCTATCATGCGCTGTCTGAGGCCGGGGAAGATGCGTAAGAGCTTGGCTAGGTGTTCTCCAGGGAGGACCAAGAGCGAACCCTCGGCTCTAGAGACGACGGAACTGGTGCGCTCCACTCCGAGGAGCAGACCGATCTCTCCGAAGAACTCTTGGGGCCCCATCCGAACCGAGCGGTCGGGTAGGATGTGGGCTTCGAACTCACCCTCGAGGATAAAGAACAGCGCATCCCCAGGGGAGCCCTGGCTTATGATCTTCTCTTCCGGGGCGGTCTTTCTCATTTCGAAACAGGCGGTGGCCGCTTCGAGGGCCTCGAAGCTACCGCGCTGGAACTCAGGGATCTTCGGCAAGACTCTTCGGATCTGGGAGGCGTTGCTACCGGTGGTCATACGCTGTTCTTCTTTCCTTTGGAGGCGCGGTCCTTGGGGCTCCCGTCGGGATCGAGCATAAGGACGTGGCGCTGGGGTCGGGGGAACTCGATGCCTTCGAGATCGAAGCGGCCTTTGACCCGCCGGTTGAGCTCTCGTTTGACGGCCCACTGCGACAGCGGAATGGTCCGCAGCAAGAGCCTAAGTGTAACCCCGTTCTCCCCCAACTGCTCGACCCCTAAGACGCCGGGGGGCTCGGTGATCTGATCTTCCCACTCTTCGGTGAGTTCGTTGGCGACCTCTTCGAGTATGCCTAGCGCCCGGTCGACATCCTCTCGATAGGGGATCTGGACTCGGTAGTCTACCCGTCCCCATACGTTGGAGTGGTTTTGAACCACCTGCAAAGTGGCGTTCGGGATGGTGATCAGTCGGCCGTCGATGGTCCGGATCTGCGTGCACCGAAGATGGAAGGCTTCCACCGTACCGCTGAGTCCGTTCCACTCGATCACATCGCCGATC
>CAZDLH010000472.1:0-2867 GCA_964505925.1 uncultured Burkholderiales bacterium | reverse complement strand
TACACCCCAGGTAGCCCAATGCCCGATATAAGCGCGGAGTGGCAAGAGAAAGTCGAAAGCTTGCAGCCGACGTAGGACGTCCGGCGTTTAGCTAGAATTTTACCGCGTGGCCGATATCCGTAGTACAAGCTTTAATCCTGGGGCGACCTATTTTCGGCCCGCCTCCACGGCTACCGCTAAGGCGGCGCCCCAACCGGCGCAGACCCAGGCTCCGTTAGCCTCTCCGGCCCCATGGAACACCACCGAGACCTTTCGTCCGAGCTCGATCGATTCGGCTCCGACTCTCCGGGAGCTCTCTTTATCGCCTTCGAGCGCTCCGGCGCAGACCGGGCTGCCGGTGGACCTCAGCGATGAGGTCGGTACCCTGGATTTCTATCGGAAGCGGCAGGACGACTTCAAGCAGCGCAATCCCGATTTAGACCCGCCAGACTACTACATGAACTACGGGGACAAGTATCTCCGGAAGTTCCACGACCACACCAAGCCGAAGCTCTCCGAAGCAGGCCAGAAGTGGCTCGAGCGGACCGGAGTGGCTCTGCAGCAGGCGATCGAGGATAAGCGAGCGGAGGACCCTGGGGCTTTCGCCGAACTCGAACGCGAGTCCGACGCCTTTCGGGCTTTCGCTTATGCCAGCCATCCCGACGCCTACCTCAACAGCGGTATGGACACCCTCAATCCGATCGATCTGGTCCACGTGGGCCTCACTCCCGAACCGAAGGACCTGCTTACTCGCGACGGCCTGTCCCAGTTGGTCGAGACCGGCAGCCGCCTGGTCGGTCGCCAAGCGGTCAAGCTCGCTAAAGCCACCTGGAACGCCGGTACGAAAGTGGGCGAAACGGTGCGCGAGACAGCTATAAATTGGGGCGAGACCTCCTATCGAGTCGGCTCTTCCGGGGTGAAGTGGGTGGGCGACTCTGCGCGCGAAGCGGTCGATAAGCTGAAAGACCGCTTCGACTGGTAGGACCCCCTCCATGTCCACTCCGGTCTGGCAGACCACAACGCATTCCATCGGTCGGGTCATCCCCCGGGCTATCGCTGAGCCTTCCGACGGGGTTTTCCTGGTCGGCGGCTATCTCCAGCCCCCGGGCTCGACCCTTCGGGAGCGGCGAGGTTCGCTTTTCACGCTCCGGGATCAGAGCCTGCAGGAGGTGTGGTCCGAACCGGGGTGGGCCCACTGTCTGGCCTGCGCGCCGGGTGTCGCTTATCTGATTGGCGCGGTTCTCCATCCCGAGGGGAGCGGCTCCCTCTACCGCCTCTTTCGAAGCGACGACGAGGGTCGCAGCTGGGCCTCGGTCGGTCCGGTTCCGGCCCCGAGCCTGACGCGACTGGCGGCCGTCAACCCGGACTGGCTGGTGGCGCTCGGAGCTCAGACGCTGCTCGAGAGCTCGGACGGGGGGCGCAGCTGGAGTCCGCTGACCCAGCCGATCTCGGTGAACTCCACCCGGGATCACCTCACCGTCTCCGACGGTACCCTCCTGCTTCACGGCGACGGTATTCACGCGTTGAGGAGTCCCGGTGGAGCGTGGGCTCACTATGCGGTGGAGCGAGGCTCGATCGGCGCGGTTTCCGGTTCGGGGGTGGCGTTCTGGGGGCCCGACGCCTCCGGGATAGGCGCGATGACGGCCGAGGGTTTCGAAGCGCTGTTAGAGTTCGAGATACCGCTGCGTCCTTTTCAGCTGGTTCTCGACCGAGAACTGATAGAGCTGTTGGCCCTCACCAACGACCAGAACCCGCCGAGGATCCTCCATTACCGCTCCACCGACGGAGGTCAGAGCTGGCACGCGGCCACTTTGGATTGCCGTCCCGATTCCGCCGCGGTGGCGTTGGGCAGCTATCGCAGCGGACTGGCGGTAGGGCCCGACGGAGATCTGCTCAGCCTCCGGGTGGAGGCTCGCCCGGAGTATGAGTTTTTGATCTCGTCTCCCTAAGGGAACGGTTCGGGTTTTCAGTCTGGGAGAGTCGGAAAGTTCACTAGCTGTAACAACCTGTTTACATCGTCTACCGCCTTTCACAGAACCGCTCCAGGCGTCCCCTGTATCTTAAGAGTATCAGCCGGCTACGCCGCTAATGAGTGAATGAGCATGAGTATACAGCCCGGCGATGAGCCGGGTCTTTTTTTTTGTCCGTTTCCCAGAGATGGAGTGAGGGGTCTCACGCCGAACCGCCCAGTCTATGAGCGGATGGTACGAATCGGCCTTTAGCGCCGACTATCTCGATATCTGTCGGGACTTTCTGGCCCAGCAGGCACCCTTAGAGCTTCGCTTTCTGCGGAAGCGCTTGCCGGTGGCCCCGCCGGCTCGGATCCTCGATCTCTGCTGCGGCCACGGACGCCACTCGATCCCCTTGGCCAAGCGAGGCTTTCAGGTGACGGGCTTGGATTTTCAGGAGGCTTACCTAGAGGAGGCGCGTAGAGCGGCCAACGACGCTGGTGTTGTCGTCTCGTTCGTCCAAGGCGACATGCGGGAGCCTCCGTTCACGGAAGGCTCGTTCGAGGCGGTCATCCACATGTACGGCTCGTTTGGTTACTTCACCGATGAAAAGGAGAACCTCGAGGTGCTCCGGCAGGCCTATCGGCTGCTCGTTCCGGGCGGATACCACCTGGTGGACGTGCTGAGCGCGGACTGGTACAGCAGCGTGGCTCATCGAGCGATGACCTTCGAGGTGGCCGGCGAAACGGTCCACGAAGAGAATCGCTTCGATACCGAAACCCGTCGCTCGGAGGTGGTGCACCGCTTCCTCGATTCCCAGACCGGGGAGGCCCTTCGGACCAACCGGTACTCGATCCGGCTCTACTCTCCGGCGGAGATGACCGAGGCGCTATCGTCCGTGGGCTTCGAGGTGCAGCAGCAGTGGGGCAACTTTGTAGG
>CAZDLH010000471.1:0-2868 GCA_964505925.1 uncultured Burkholderiales bacterium | reverse complement strand
GGCGACTTTAAGAGCATCTTCGATGAGCACGGAACAGGCTTTAGCGGGCGCGGCGTCCAGGTGGACGGCGTAGTGGAGGACGACGGAGATTTTCGCTGGGTCTACGACCCCTCTCACCCCGACGCGGTTAAGGAAGGCCCGAAGGCCGGATATATCGCGATGCCGAATGTGAATATTATCGAAGAGATGACGACTATGATGTTAGCCTCCCGGGCTTACGAAGCGAATGCGACTACCATTGAGTCGAGTAAAGCGATGGCGATGAAAGCCCTCGAGATCGGTAAAGGATAGGATAGAGGACGATGCAACAGATGCCCTTTTCAGGAATTAGTGGGATCGGTGCCGGCGCTAAGTCGGTGGCCGGAATGCCGAGTGCTCTCCCGAGTATCGGTTCTATCTCGAGCCCTCTGGACCCGTCGAAGATCTCTAAGGAGCAAGGCGACTCGTTCGGTGAACTGCTGGCGAGCAGCATGGGGTCGGTCAATACAGCGATGGGCGACGTGCGGCAAGCCAATGAAGCCCTGTTGACCGGGCGACTAGAGAACCTCCACGATATGACGATCGCCGGAGCCAAGTCCGAAGTTATGATGAAGCTAACGACTTCCATCACCGGAAAGCTGGCACAGGCGACCACCCAGCTCTTCCAGATGCAGATCTAGCGCGCGGACACGAGATAAAGAGAGTTCGCACAGTAAGCATGATAGGTTTTAGGTAGGAGAGGAGCACCAATGGCAACCGGGATTCAGACAGGTATGCAAAGGGGGAGCCGCAGCGGCATCTCCCGGGGATCTGCGCTCGGCAAGGGCGCGCCCGGAGGAGGTGGTAGTCCTCTCGAAAAGGCTCAAGAGATCTGGAAAAGTTTAGGAAAAGGCCCTCGGATCGCGATCGGGGTCCTATTTACGGTTCTACTGTGCGGCGGTGCGATCTTCGGCCTGCACGCCAGCAAGAACCAGCACGTGGATCTCTATCCGACGAAGATGACGGCCAACGATGTCACGGAAGTGTCGGCCGCTCTCATCGAGATGCGGATCGAACACACGGTCTCCGAGACCAACGACGGTATTCTGGTGCACCCTAAAGACCGGATCCGAACTCAGGCCGCGCTCGCGACCCGCAACCTGCCTCGCGCTCCCGTTCTGACCGCCGACGCGGTCGAAGGGGGGATGGGGAAGACCGCCGCAGAGCAGAAGGCCATCCGGCAGCAGCTCTTGGAGGGCGACATCACTCTCGCCCTGCGTGCGATGGAGGGGGTCAACGACGCACGAGTCAAGCTGGCCATCCCGGATAAGACCTACTTTCAGGATGAGTCTAAGCAGACCACCGCTCGGGTGCTTCTGAGCGTGTCCCCCGGTGCGCAGCTCTCCCGGGAGAGGATCCAGGGCATGGTGAACCTGGTCGCCTTCTCCGTACCGGAGCTGAGGACCGAGAACGTCGCGATCATCGATTCCAGCGGGCAAGACCTGACCGCCATGCTCCCCGGAGCGGACGCCAGCGGGATCGGGATCTCCGGAACCCAGCTCGAAGTCCAGGCACAAGAAGAGATACGACTACAGCAGAAAGCTCAGCAGGCGCTCGACGAAGTGATGCCCGGGCGAACCAAGGTCAGCGTGAACCTCGATATGGACTTCTCCAAGTACGAGGAGGAGCGCTTCACCCCCGGTGGCGCCGCCGATGACGGTGTCGTGGTGGAGAGTCGCCAGGTGACTCGGGAACTCCTGAACAAGGGCGACAAAGACTCTTCGAGCGAAGGTCATCTGATGAGCTCGGCGAGCAGAAAAGACGGCTCTTCGGACTACGTTAACGAGAAAGAGTCTGTGAACCATATGGTTCAGCAGCACAAAGTGACGAGGGTCGACACCGGTTTTAGAGTCAAGCGTCTGACCGCTTCCATCCTGGCCGACAACGTTTCCGATGACGAGAAGTCTGCCATCGCTGGCTACGTGCGAAACGCTATCGGTATCGACCTGGCCCGAGGGGACGAGGTCGCCGTACACAGCATCGCTTTCGATAGACAGATGATGGGTGGAGCCGCTGGGATGGCCGGGGGATTCGCTCCCGCCGAGCAGATTCCGGCTGCCGCTGGGGCTGGTATCAACGCCTCTCACTTGACCGCCGCGTTCACCGTGGGCGCAGCGATGCTCCTCGGGCTGGTGGGCCTCTTCCTGGTCAAGCAGCACAAGGTTCAGGAGCACCAGGGCACCATCATCACCGCGACGGCCGGAGGTGTGACCTCGACGACCATCACGGATCACTTCACTGAGAAGTCCGGCAAGACCACCGGGCCTGCCGCTTCGGCTGGAGCGACGCAAGTCAACACTACAGACCAGCTCGAGCAGCTCGTCGACGAGCGACCCACCAAGGTTGCCGAGATGCTCAAGAGCACCTGGCTGTCTCAGAGCTAGGACATCTTTGGTCCGAAAAAAGAGAGGGGGCCCTCGCGTGGGGGCCCTTTCTTTTTCTGTAAGGCGAACGGTTCGGTCGGGCCCAAGAGCGGTCGGCTAGGCCGCCCGGGAGATGTCCCGGAGCCGGCTCGGTGCTAGGAAGGTCGGCCTGAACAGGCGCAGAATCAATGAGGTAGGACCATATAGGTCCGGAGGAGTCCAGTTTCCCGTGCAGCTTACACCCAAGCAGAAGGCAGCGGTCTTGTTTATGACGCTGCCGCCAGAGATGTCCGCCCAGCTCTTCAATGAGCTTGGACCTGAAGAGGTTCAGGCGATCACTCTCGAGATCACACAGCTTCCTACCATCGCGCCTGAGGTGCGGGCCACCGTTATCAACGAGTTTTTAAATTCGTCGAATATGAGCGGTGGGGGTGGAGCCGGTCTGGGAGGAGGGGGAGGACTCGGGGGGGGAGCCACCATCTCTACT
>CAZDLH010000470.1:0-2873 GCA_964505925.1 uncultured Burkholderiales bacterium | reverse complement strand
GAACCGGTGACCCACCCCGAGTCGCCCTACGATGCCGAGGAGATGGGCTACACCGGGCGCTGGACCTACAAGTACGAAGAGGCCGAGCGAGCCGGCGCCTTGGGCGTGCTGTTGGTCCACAACGATCAGCGCGCCACCTACGGCTGGGATGTGGTTCGCAATTCGTGGTCCCTCGAGGGTTTCACCATTCCCGAGGAGTACCTCGGCAGTCGCTTCGAAGGATGGGTCTCCGAGGAGGTAGCGCGGGCCGCCACCGCCCTGGTCGACGTCGAGTACGACGCCCTCCTCGAAGCCGCCCAACGCCCGGACTTTCACCCCCGACCCCTAGGGCTCACCGCAGAGGTCTCCCTGGCGCCGACGTTCCGTGAGGTGGAGACCGCCAACATCGGCGGACTGCTCCCTGCGACCGACGAACCCCGAGCCCCCACCGTAGTGGTCACCGCCCACCAAGATCACATCGGACTCGCCTCGGACGGCGGGGTCTATAACGGCTTGGTGGACAACGCCTCGGCCGTGTCCGTCATGCTCGGTCTAGCCCGATACTTCGCCGAGCAGCCCGAGCGACCGATGAATCTGCTGTTCGTAGCCGTCAGCGCCGAGGAGCAGGGGCTCTGGGGCTCGAGGTATTTCGTCGAGAACCCGCCCGTTCCCCTCGAAGGGATCTGGGCGAATCTCAACCTGGAACTCACCAACATCTGGGGCCGCACCCACGACGTCTACACCATCGGCGGCGACCGCTCCACCTTGGGACCTCTAGCCGAGCGGGCTGCCCTGGAGTTGGAGCTCGAGTACATCCCCGAGCAGGACCGAAAGAACGGTTTCTTCTTTCGGTCGGACCAGTTCAGCTTCGCGCGAGCCGGGGTCCCCGGGCTCTGGCTCCACGAAGGTCTGCGTTCAGTGGGACCGGATCCGACCCGTATCGTAGAGCGTCGCCAGGAGTACCGTAGCCGCCACTATCACCAGGTCACCGACAGCGTAGCCGGACTCGCCGAGCAGTGGGACCTGGAGGGGACCCTACAGATCGCCGAGTGGGCTGCCCGGTTTCTTCAGGTACTGAGTCGAACCGAGAAGCGACCGACCTTTCTCGAAGGGAGCATGTTTGCCCGATGAGTTCACATTCGATACCGCGCCGCACTATTCTCAAGGGGCTGGGAGCGACCGCGGTCGTGCTGGGCTGCCAGCGCCGCGAAGCCTTAGGCGAGGCCGAACCGCCTCCCTATCTCAGCGCCGGAGAGCTGCTGGAGCGCTACCGTCAGCGGGGGTTCACCCCCCGGGAGTACTGCAGCGCGCTGGCAGCCCTAATCGATAAAGTCGATCCTCTCCTGGCGAGCGTCGTCGAAGTGAACCCCCAACTAGAGGCCGAGCTACTCCGCATCGAAGACCTCCAGGGCGCCCCGCTCTGGGGCCTCCCGGTCCTCCTCAAGGATAACATCGCCTCGGCCAACGACATGGTCAACAGCGCTGGCTCGGCCGCCCTTTTAGCCTCGCGCCCCGGCTTCGACGCCGCCATCGTGAGCCGCCTGCGGGCCAACGGAGCGGTGCTCTTCGGCAAGACCAACATGTCCGAATGGGCCAACTTTCGCTCGCCCCACGCCTCTTCGGGCTGGAGCGCCCGGGGCGGGCAGACCCGCAACCCCCACGCCCTGGACCGCACCCCCTGCGGCTCCAGCTCCGGGGCGGCCGCCGCGGTAGCCGCGGGCTTCGCGCCGCTGTCGGTCGGCACCGAGACGGTGGGCTCGATCATCTGCCCTAGTGCGGTCTGCGGTATCGTCGGCTTCAAACCCAGCGCGCCGCTTCTCTCCGGCGACGGCATCATCCCCATCGCTCCATCTTGGGAGACCGCTGGCCCGATGACCCGAACCGTTAGCGATGCCGCCTTGCTGTTGGCTGGAATGCGCGACACCTACTCGGCCATCGAACTAAAGAAAGGGGCCCTCCGGGGCGCTCGCATCGGAGTAGCCCGTGAACTCTTCGGCTTCGACGCCAAAGTGGACCAGCTGATCGAGACGTCCTTAGAGGCCCTACGAGAGCTGGGCGCCGAGCTCGTCGACCCCGTCGAGCTCCCCTCGTGGTCGACGATCTCAGCAGACGTCCAGCAGGTCATGCTCTACGAGTTCAAGGCCGGGGTCGACGCCTATCTCGCACGGCTCGGGCCCAGCGCCCCGGTGCACACCCTCGAAGAGGTGATCGAGTTCAACCAGCGCTGCGCAATCGTCGAAGAGCTCGCCCGCTACGGCCAAGACCTCCTGCTCCGGGCCCAAGCCACCGAGGGGCTCGAGGCCCCCGAGTACCGAGCCGCACTGAAGCGCCTGCGAGCCTCCCTCGAATCCGACGGACTAGAGCAGGTCTTCGAATCGCAGAGCCTCGACGCTGTGGTCTCGCCCAGTAACGGACCAGCCTGGCTCATCGACCCGATCAACGGAGACCACTTCAAAGGGGGCAGCTCCGCGCTTCCCGCAGTGGCGGGGTGCCCTCACCTCACCGTCCCCGCCGGCTTCGTCAAACAGCTCCCCGTAGGGCTCTCACTCTACGGACCCAAAGGCACCGACGAACGGATCCTAGCCCTCGGTTACGACTTCGAACAGCACACCCAAAAACTCCGCCCCCCCCGCTACCTCGAATCGGTCCATCGCTAGCTGGGGGGAGAGCGCCGGTCTCCAAAACCGTAGGTCGCGGGTGTCTGCCCCTCCTTCGGCTTCGAAACCCAATGTCAACAAACCGGTTGACCTTTCCACCCTCCATGAATATAACGGCGGCGCACATAGGGGTGTAGCTCAGTTGGTAGAGCGCCGGTCTCCAAAACCGTAGGTCGCGGGTTCAAGTCCTGTCACCCCTGCCACAACATAAAGCCTGCAGTAATGTGGGCTTTTTCA
>CAZDLH010000469.1:0-2880 GCA_964505925.1 uncultured Burkholderiales bacterium | reverse complement strand
CCAGTTCCGATTCTCCCGCCTGCCTCTGGCCGACCTGATCCAAGAGGGGAACATGGGCCTGCTCGAGGCGGTCGAGAAATTCGACCCGGATAAAGGCTGTCGCTTTTCGACCTACGCCTGCTGGTGGGTACGCCAAGCCATCACCCGCGCCATCGCGAACAAAGGGCGCGTGATCCGCTTGCCGGTCCACATCAACGATCTCCTCCAGAAGTACCGCAAGCTCAACAACCGAGTTCAAGCCCAGACCGGAAGCGACGCCACCATCAAAGAAGCGGTCCGGGATCTGATGCCCGTGGACCTCGAAGTGGCCAAGCGCAAAGTGCGCCGCAAGACGAAAGTGAAGGATCTCCCCTGCGACGATCCTCGACTACAAGCGATGGTCGACCGGATGGAGAACAAAGCCGAGGCTCGCCTAAAAGACATTCTGCGGATGTCGCACCAGCCCGTCTCGCTCGAGCTTCCGGTGGGTGAGGACTCCGAAACGTACCTCAAGGATCTGATCCCCGACTCCCAAGACCTGGAGGCCCCCCGCATCGAGCGCGAAGCGTTGGCATGGCTTTTCTCCCACCTCGACCAGAAAGAGCGCCTTTTGCTAGCTCTGCGCTTCGGGCTCAACGGCGAGGAAGGGAAGACCTTCGCCGAACTCGCCGAGATGTTCGGCATCTCCCGCGAGACCGTCCGCCAGCGCGAGATGCGCGCCCTGAAGAAGCTGCGGGAGCTCGCCAAACAGGCCAGCTGGAACTGAGGCCACGGGCCTTAGAGCCGCCCTTCCTTCCCCTTCTCCAGGAACGGCACGAAGCGGTGGGAAGTGTGCCAGATGAACTCGGTTCCGGTCGCCTATCAGAAGCTTTTAGAGATCACTCGCTACATCACCGCTATCACCGAGCCGGACCAGCTCTTCCAGAAGCTGGTGGACACCGCAGTAGAGGTCACCGGCGCCCAGCGCGGCTATCTGCTGCTGGTCGACGAGCACCCCCGAGCGGACCTCCCGCTGGCGGGGCTCCGGGTCGCCGCGGCCTGCCGGCTCGACCCGTCCGAGATCGAACAGGCGGAGTTTCGGGCCTCCCGGACAGCCATCATGAAAGTGGTGACCGAGCATCGCCCGGCCAGCTGGTCCGGCGAGATGTCCGACGAGGTCCGCTCTCACAGTATGGAGATGTTCGGGCTTCGCTCGATCCTGTGTGAGCCGCTGAACGTTCACGACCACTTCCTGGGCGTGCTCTACCTCGACTCCCCCATCACCTCCAAGTTCAACGACAACCACCGCGAGATCTTGCCCAGCTTCGCAGCTCAAGCCGCCATCTGCCTAGAGAATATCCGCTTGTTCTCCGAGCGCGAAGAAGCCCAGCGGCGCAAACACGAAGAGCAGACCAAGGCGGTGGAGCTCCAGGCTTACAAAGATAGCCTCTCGAGCTTCCTGGCCATCGCCTCCCACGATCTGAAGGGCCCGCTGACCGTACTGCGCACCGGTGTCCTCCTCCTCAAGCGCAGCGAGCCCACCGAACTGCAAGTACGGGTGATCGACGACCTCGAACGAGCCACCAACCGAGCGGCCCGACTCGTCTCTACTTACCTCGACATCCAGAAGCTCGAAGATGGGCACGAACTCCAGCTAAAGCGCCAGCGCTTCGCGCTGCGTCGTCTCGTGGAAGACGAGGCGAGCATGGTGCTGGGGGCCTATCCCGACAGCCGAAGGATGATGTACGAGCTCGCCCTGGATATCCCCGAAGAGCTCCAGATCTCCGGCGATCGTCCCCGGCTGTGTCAGATCCTGGGGAACCTGATCGATAACGCCGTCAAGTACTCCCCGAGGGGCGGCCCTATCCGCATCGGAGCCGAGGAGCGCCCCGACACCACCGTCGTCACCATTAGCGACCGGGGGCTCGGCATGTCCGAAGAGGGCCGCAAGCAGCTCTTCGGCCGCTTCGTGCGCCTCGATGACAACAACGGCTCCATTCGTGGCACCGGCCTAGGGCTCTTCATAGTGCGCCGCCTCGTGGAGGCCCATCTAGGCACCATCGAGGTCGACTCCACCGAAGGGGAAGGCACCACCTTCACCCTGAGCTTCCCGAACCTGTAGCGCCCTACGGACCCCGCCCAAGCTTACGCCAGGCTGAGCAGTTCATCGAGGTCGAGGGGCTCGGTATACATGACGACGGCGCCATCGGCGTCTTGGGGCCATTCGGCTTCGGGGCGGTCCCAGTACAGCTCGATACCGTTTGCGTCCGGGTCGCGCAGGTAGACGGCTTGGCTCACGCCGTGGTCGCTAGCGCCGTCGAGCTTCACCCCGCGGTCTAGGACCTGCTGGACGGCGCGGCCCAAGGCTTGACGGGTGGGGTACAGCAAGGCGAAATGATACAGACCCACCGAGCCTGGCGGCGGGGGGGCACCGTCGAGGGACTCCCAGGTGTTCAGCCCTAGATGGTGGTGGTAGCCGTCGTAGGAGAGAAAGGCCGCTCGACCGCCGTAGCGGGTGGTCAGCTCCATCCCTAGCACTTCGCGGTAGAAGGTCAGGGCCCGCTCTAGATCGGACACTTTAAGGTGGACATGGCCTATACGAATTCCGGTACTCTGCGCGTTCGTCATCTAAAAAGCTTTGGGATGGACGCGCGGATCCCCCCGTCTCGCCCCATTTTATCGAGGGTTCGTGAACTGCGGGTACCGGGCGTTCGAACCCCTAACCTTCGAGCAGCCCGGCTTGGTGGGCGAACAGGACCGCCTCGACCCGATCCCGCAGCTCGAGCTTTTGCATCATCCGGTTCACGTGGGTCTTCACCGTGGTGTGGCCGATGCAGAACTGCTGGGCGAGCTCCTTATTGTTGAGCCCTTTAGCGATCCCCTCGAGGACCTCGCGCTCCCGGGCGGTGAGGCGCTCCAGCT
>CAZDLH010000468.1:0-2885 GCA_964505925.1 uncultured Burkholderiales bacterium | reverse complement strand
CGCCTAGAAGCGTCAACCGCTACATCGAGACACCTGACAATCGCCTTAATTGGCGGGAACTTCAATGGCGTGCGCCGTCGTCTGAGTGGGAAGGTCGACGGAGGTCCGGTATTCGGAAAAGAGCGGGCTCCCCTCAGTCATTTCGGAGGAGGGATCAGACTGGCCATCAAATCCGATCACAACCACCTCGTGAGGTCCACCGACGGTTCCCTTCCCCTCAATTGCGGTGTCGTACTTGCCATCCTGGATCGATGCAAAACCTACCGGTCCCTCGTTCCCTGTGGACGTGTCGGGGATGAACCCGGCCAACTCCTTCGCTCTGCCGGACGAACCGGTGGCCGAGGGCTCTACCTGGACCGGGGAGGTGGCCATCCCCATGCCCCAAACGCCCCAGCCCATCGTCTGCGTCACCCGCTACGAAGTGACCGGCACCGAGCAGTTCGCCGGGCGCACATGCCTCGCCGTTTCCTGCACCGTGGACGAGTTCGAGTTCCACCTTCCTCGCCCGGATCGCGCGGGACAGGCCAAGGTCTTGATGGGCTCTCAGGGGACCATGCTGTTCGACCCTCAGGAGGGTCTACTGGTGCGCTACGAACTCGACACCGTGACCTCTCCCCAGATGGGCGAGGTGACCTACACCACCTCGACCACCATCACCCAAGAGTTCGTGAGCTTCGAGACGCAAGCTTAGTCTACTCCTCGTCGTCGTCGCCGCCTTCGTATCGGTCGTCCTCATCGAGGGAGTCGTCCACGGGGGGTTCTACCTCATCGTCTGCCTCGTCGTCAGCCTCCCGCTGGCCTGCCATAGCGTCCAAGAACGCTTCGTCGAAATCGGTGATCAGGTCCCGCAGGTGAAAGAAGGTCATCCGGAGCCCGGCGAGCTCGTCGAAGATCTCTCGGTCGGTCTCGTTCGGCTCCTCGTTGATAAGGCGGGGGAGATCCCCGGTGTAGAGCTCCTTGGCGGCCACCATGATCTCGGCGATGCGGTAGGAGACGGATTCGCGATCCCCGGGCTGCAAGCACTCCTCCCGTACGAGTTTGGCGTGCAGGATTTTGGTCAGGGTGGCCTCCTCGGCCCGCATGCGGGTGTCGGCGGAGGTGGGTCCGTTGGTCGGGTTCTGGCTCATAGGTATTCAAAGATCCTTTCGGAGAGGCTCAAGGCCGCATTAGCTACGCCCGGATAGAGTCCGCCCACCACTGACAGGGCGAGCATGATGGTTAAGAGCGCCCGGTAGCTTGGGCTTAAGAGCACCGGGTGCGCGTTCTCTGAAGGTGGGTTGATATAACACCGCTTCAAGATCTGAAAGTAGTAGTAGAGGCTGACGACCGACCCGAGCACCCCGAGGATCGCCAGTAGCGGCTGGACTGTGAGGGCCACCCGGAAGAGGGCTACCTTCCCCACGAAGCCGGCCAGGGGCGGAAGACCCGCTAAGGAGAGGGTGCCGAACAGCAGGGCCAGCGCCATTCCAGGGGAGGTCTGGGAGAGGCCGTCAAAAGCGGAGAACTCGGTGGAGCCCTTGCTTTTAGACACCATTAAGACCACCGTCCACAGCGCCACGTTGGTGACGGTGTAGACCAGCAGATAGAAGATGACGGCCCCCAGCGCTTCGACGGCGAGCGAGTAGTCGGCGCTGTACATAGTCGACGTCAGCACCGAGAGCCCGATCAGCAGATAGCCGATCTGCGCTACCCCCGAGTAGGCCAGCAGTCGCGGCAGATCGGTCTGGGTGAGGGCCACGGCGTTGCCGATGATGATAGAGAGCACGGCCAGCGCGCTCAAGACGATGGTGATCTCTAGGGCGAACGGGGGAGCGGCCACGAAGAGCAGTCGTAGGGTAGCCCCGACCATAGCGGCTTTGGGAACCGTGGAGATGAAGGTGGCCACCGGAACGGGAGCGCCCTGATAGGTGTCCGGAGCCCACATATGAAACGGCGCGGCGGACAGCTTGAAAGCGAAGGCCGCCAGGATCATCAACAGGGCGAACAGCAGCGGTTGGGCGTGGAGGAGGAGGGCCGATGGGATGTCGGCGTAGGCGGTGCTACCGGTGGCTCCGAAGATCCAGGACGCGCCGAACAGAAAGAACGCCGAGGCGACCGCACCGGAGAGGAAGTACTTCAGCCCGGCTTCCGCCGAGGCCCGCTTGTAGCGCCGAAAGCCAGCTACCATGTAGAGCGGGATGGACAGCATTTCGAAAGCTATGAACAGCAGCAGGATGTCTTGGGTGTGGGCCACGAGGACGGCCCCTAGGGTGGCGGCGAGCAGCAGGGTGTAGAATTCTCCGGAGCTGGTCTGCTCTTCCCGGAAGGAGTCTTGGGCGATCCCCACCGCCAGGAGCGCGAGCCCGGTGGCCAGACCAGCGAACACGTGCCCCATAGGGTCCAAGGCCAGTACCCTGGCCAGGGGCGGGTACACTTCGGGAGTGGGCTGGAGGGCGGCTATGATCGAGCCGGCGGTACTGACGCCGCAGGCGAGGACCGCGAGCCGATAGCTGCGGGCTGGAGCAGGTTTCACCAGATCTCCGACCACGATGGCGACCAGACCGAAAAACAGTGCCCAGACAGGCAAGAGCGCGAATTCGAACATCAGAGGAAGACCCCCACGAAGGGCTGCAGGAAGCTTTGGAACAGGCTCGCCAGCGGCGCCGGGTAGACCCCGAAGACGATGGTGGCGGAGGCCAGCAGCGAAAAGACCATGAGCTCGGTAGAGTCGGCGTCTCGGGTCTTGATTAGATGGGGGTTCAGAGGGCCGTAAAAGCCGTAGGCCACCGACCGAAGCAGGTAGGTGGTGGTCAGTATCAGACCCAGAAGCGCCAAGGCGCACAGGACCGTGCTGGTCTGGTAGAGCCCTAGGAAGATCGAAAGTTCGGCCGGGAAGCCGGTGAAGC
>CAZDLH010000467.1:0-2893 GCA_964505925.1 uncultured Burkholderiales bacterium | reverse complement strand
ATCGCGCCGTGATGTCATTACCGAAATTCTTCTGTGCACTCTTTTATTCGCACTCTTGATAGACCCGCGCGTCGCTTTACCAGCGTTCATCATCTTGCTCTTGTTGTCATCGAATAACCAAAACCTAGCATCCTGGACTGCCGGCCTCCTGACCATCGTGACCCTAGTTGTCATAGGGTTTCATGTTTCGGACCTACCGAAGGAGAGGGTTGCTCCGAAGGCCCCGCCTGGCGTGATTCGCGACCTCGAGATAACGCGGGACTCCAACACCATCGAACTCAGCTGGCTCGCTTCGGGATCGCAAGGTTACGAAGGCTCCTCTAAAACTCGCGTCTTCTACTCCGAGGAGCCGATGACGTTCGACCACACCGAGAACCGACCCGACTCCCCGGTCTTACAGCGCAACCTTAACGAAGCTACCGCGGGAACCCCCCAATCGCTAAGAGTCGAGCTCTCTCCCTCGGCGAGGGACCGCACTTTCTTCGCAGCCGTCCTGCCCGACACCGGTACCAATACCCGTGCCCCGGTCGCAAGGGCGTCGATCGCCGTGCCCGCCACACCGGGCGTCTTCCACGAAACCCGCGACACCTTTGTGGGGTGGACCGCCGAAGGGGCGTGGGAGATCTCAGACCGTATCCACGGCCCTTGGAATCTGTTCGGTGACAGTTACACTTTTCGGTCTTATGAGGAAGAAACAGAGAAATCCGTCACGAGCCCTTACATTCAGCTGCCTTTCGAGCAGTCGACCGAACTAGCGGTGAGAACTTACTGCCTCCTCGACCATGAGGAGAGGTCCGCAGTCTTCTTGGAGCTCAACGTGAAGGGCCAAAAAGAGTGGCACGAGCTGTTCGCTTTCCGGGGCGGCTTGGGATACCAAGGACGCACCCTCGTGTCGCTAGCTCCTTGGCAAGGCCAGGAGATCCGATTGCGGTTTCGGCCAAAGATCCAAGCGATGACTGACCTACGAGGGCGTGGGTTCGCCTTCAACGATCTCGCCCTGAGAGTCGGTCAAGAATCAGTAGAGCAAGCCGCGCCAGATGAGGAGTCCGAGGAGATAGTAGAACCCTAGGACCAAGACCACGCTGGGAACCAAGAGCGCGACCCGCAGAGTCCTTAGGGGCTTGGCAGGCTCGGCAAACTTCACTTTGCCCGTAATCTTATCCACGGAGAGCCTCTCCTTGTCGGTCGACTTCGTAAACGGTACGCCCAACCTCTCGGCTAGCTTCTCGAACTCCTTGCTAAGAACCGACTCGAAACTTCTCGCTTCGCACCGAATGGGTACCGCTCGGTTGCGTTCTGTGAGGAGATAGACGATCCAGCAAGGGTCGTAAGAGCCGATCAAGGACCTATCGCCACCCGACATAGCGATACCGGTGATCGCTTCGAGGTTCGCGAGCGGGATGACCTGGTCTATCCCGAACAAGGATCGCGTCTTAACGACCTGACCTCTTTCATGATCGATACTTATCTCCTCGATCAGTCCCTTTCGCACTACGCTAAAAACGGCAAGCGCGATGCCCACTCCTGCAACCGAGAGGCTGGGCAGAGCGGTGAGCCCCTCGGCTATCTTAGGCGCTACGGAAGTGCGCAAGAAAAGGTAGCAGTAGAAAGCCAACAAGCACAAAGCTGCGTTCCGATAGCGGTAGTACTCGAGACCTCCACCGCGGAACCTGCCGAGCACCTCTTTGTCTCTCATCTTCTCCCCCTTGCCTGACCACGAGCGACTCTAGCTCTTCGATCTACCATGCTATTTCGTTCTCGCCCACAACTCAAGGTCTCTTTGAATCCTTCGATAGGTGGAATCCTGGGCCAGTTGACATTGGGACAGGTCCTTGCGTAGACCGTCTGCATAGACGACACCCCTCCACCCCATGTCCCTCAGACCTCTTCCCTCACTTCGAAAGCTCACACCGTTCAAGACCACCGTAAGCCAGGGTGGCAGTCTTCCTCCGCGAGTAAGAACCGCCTTATAGGCCTCCTTTGGTCGCTCGCTTCCGACCCGCCTAAGAGGGGCGAGCGGATGCTCTTTTGGGACCGGACCATCCAAAAGCACAACGGCTTTCTCTGCGCCTTTTAGCGAGATGGGTCGACGCACTTCGCGGCCATTGAAGCGAAGGGGTATGGGCGAGCGGTTGCAGTGGCGAGCGATCAGATCCTGCTCGGAATCGGTCGCTACCGCGCCACCGAGGCGCGAGATAAATTTACCGATGGTGCGTGTACCGATCGGCTCCCGCAAGTGAAAGGCTAAGGTCGGTTGGCGGTCCGCAGAATCGGCTCGCAGCGGCTCTGAGAGTCGCTCGTAACGAAAACGGTCCTGCTCTCGAGTGATCGACAGTCCACCCTCGCCGTCCCAATAGTCCACTCGCAGGCTCTTTGGAGCCAAGGGGAGACAGCCGTTGAGAGCTAGTGCCAACTCTCTCACGGAGGTAGCGACCCCGTCGGTGGTGGCCACCGTATTGATCTGCCCTAACGCGGATGAAGGGCCTAGGTCGGCGTCGCAGGCGAAGTAGAGGTCGTCGGCATCCCCCCGGAAATCGACCCACTTAGCCCCTCCCGACACGGCCGCCGCCTGCAGATTCAATACGTAAAGGCGCGGCTCGACAAGGCGGAACTCTCGGAGCTTTTCCTGTGCCCTGTCGTCACTAAGGGTGAAATCGCCGGTCGAATCCAGACGCCCTTCGCTACGATACCCCTCAAGATAGGGGGCTAGTCCATCCGACTCACTCATCCTAGTAGGGTTTGCGAGACAGGCGCCTAGGGCCTTTCGGCGACATCTAAGATCTTAGACTAAAGGCGCAGTTGGGTTCGCAACGGAAGCTCCGGTAGGCCGAGAGGACTCTCCAAACGACGTTCGCTTTCCAGCCTCACTAAGCGTCTCCCCCGGAACCTAGGC
>CAZDLH010000466.1:0-2897 GCA_964505925.1 uncultured Burkholderiales bacterium | reverse complement strand
GGCTCCCACCCCTCGGCCCATGGTGTCTCCGATCACGATGTAGGTGCGCCATTCATCGAGTTCGCGCAGCAGGTAGAAGTCGCCGCCGATGCGACCTACGGGGAAGTAGTGGGCGGCCGATTGGAGGTGGCGAACCTTCGGTTGAATCCAGGGCTGCTGCAGCTCCTGGACCAGTTTTAGGCCGTCGTGAATACGCTCCCACCGATCTTTTAGCATGCTCTCAACCCGCATGCGAGACTGTTCTTCGCGCCGAAGCTGGGCACGCACCCGGGCTAACAGCTCCTCGGGAGCGAACGGCTTTCGAATATAGTCATCCGCACCTCCATCGAGGCCCGCGGCCAGCTGTTCGATCTTGCTCTGGGCGGTCAGCATGACGATCGGTAGGGTCCGGCCGCGCTGGCGGAGTTGGCGGCAGTAGCTCAGGCCGTCCTGCCCGGGCAGATCGATATCGAGCAGTATCAGCTCGACCGGAAGCTTATCTAGCATCGCTTCGGCCTCACTCGTCGATCCTGCTGTACGCACAGCAAAGCCTGCGGACTCTAAAATTCCGCATACCAGCAGCAGCACTTCAGGAGCGTCGTCGACAACTAGAACTAAGTTCACCGCTCCTCCTTATATGTTATAGTATAAAAGGCCTGGTCGATCTGTCTGTGACGTAGGTCACGATCCGCAGGGGAGCCCGCTTTGCCGCAGAGAGGGCTTCCGATAGATGGAAGAGGACAGGCGGCGCGGTAGGTGAAATGTTTGAGGGATCGGATCTTGATGTGAGGGGGCCCTTTGAGCCGGTTTTTTCAAAGCACGGAACAGCCAGTGCCCGTCGGGCGAGCCGACTTCCCTCCCCGGGGGCTGAGCCTGGTCGAGGTGCTGGTGGGGGCCTCTCTACTAGCGCTCGTGATGGTTCTTCTGTTTCGGATCTTCGTCCCTGGGCTCACCATCTGGAAGACGGGCCGCGCCGAGGCCGAGATGGAGCAGCAAGCGATGCTGGTCGAGTCTCATATCACCGCCTCGCTGCTCGGTTCCCATTCCGACTCCATCACCGTGCTCGACGAACCGGAGCTAAAAGCCATCAGCATGTTGGGTCACGGCGGGACGGAAGACTCTCCCGGCTACGACGATATCACCGGGCGGCCCATCTGGAGGGAAGTCGTGATCTACAGTCTGCGGCCGTCTCGACGGGAGCTCATCCGCACGGTCTGGCGGGGCGAGGAGCCGTCGCTCGAGTACCGACTGCCCACCGACTCCGAGGACGAGCCGTTCGCCTTGGACCCCGCGGGCTTACGCACCCTGTGTGACGCTCCCCAGCTAGAACACCGCGTGTTGAGTCGCTCGGCGGAGGGGTTAGCCTTGGAGCGGCAGCTGGATTCTGAGACCTGGCGGCTGACCGTGAAGTATTCGACCTCGGTGCCCTCTGGGGTCTCAGAGCTGGTTCGGGAGCTCGAACTCGTGCCCCGTATGAGGAGCTTTCGATGAGCTCGGTGCGAGGGCTTTGGCCGCGACCGCGCGGCGGGGCGCTGGCCTCGACGTTTCTGATCGTGGCGCTTTTGATCTTGTTCGGTTTCATGCTGGCGGAGGTAGCGGTTTTCGACCTGCGTTCGGTGAACCGTCAGGTAGAGCGCCAGAAGGCTTTTCAGGCCGCTGAGAGCGGGCTCCATCGGGCCATGGTGGTCCTGAGTGTGAACCCTCTCGCCGGTCGCGATGGTGAGGTTTTCGAAGAGACCCTAGCCGACGGGAGCAGCTACTCGGTGCGCTTCGGCGAGTCGTCGACGGAACCGCTATCGGTGAACAATCTAGACAGCTTCGAAGGGCGTACCGGCGCCTATCTTGGACGGGTGGTCCCCCCTCACCACGCTCTGCTTTTCGCCGAGGGGACCAGCCCGGCTGGGGAGTCGGTGCTACTGGAGTCGCTGATGAGGGTAGAGGCGCTACCGTATGCGGTGGCGGGTACATCGAAGGTGGCGGCAAACTCGCTGCAGGTGTTCGGAGCCTATACCGGCGAGGCGGCCCAGCAGGCGGCCCTCGATAACCCTAGCGCGGAGTCTTTGAGGGCCGGTCACATCTACGGCGGGAGCGGCGCGCCCGATAGCGTGGGGCTACAGGGGATCTCCAACGTGACCGGAGACGTGCGTACCGTGGGGGGAGCGGCCCTTTCCGGGCTGACGAACGTCCGTGGTGAGGTCCGCACCGGCCGTGCGCCCGACCGGCTCCCGGACTTCGATATCGAGCGCTTCGATAACCAAGATGTGCCGGGGGTACAGATTCTGTCGGGAGGCCCACAGCTGCTCGGTGTGCTGAGCGGACCGGTCTATATAGACGGTTCGGTGGACTTCGTGGGCGCTCTTTTACTCCTGGACGCCACCGTCTACGTAGCCAATGGCGGGGATTTCGTGGTCCGAGGGGCGCTAGCCGGACGAGGGACCGTCTTCGTTACCGGCGAGACGGTCATCGGGTTGGGTGCGAACTTCACCGGAAACAGCCGCATCGCCATCTTCAGCGAAGGGGACTTGACCATCGGCGAGATCCTGGGGGGCCTTATCCCCATCGAGCTTCCCGTCGGTCTTCCCGGCCTGTTTCAAGGGGTGCTGATGACTCACGGCAACTTTAAGGGGCCGCCCCTGCTGATCGTGCTGGGGTCCATCTACGCCAACAGTCCGGCTGACCCCACCAAAGGGAACGTAGAGCTCGGTCTGGGCAGTATCGTGGCCCACGTGTCCGAGTACACGGCCTTCGCTAGCTTCTGGTTGGCCCTGGGCGGCGAAGCCGAGGCGGTCCAAGTTTACTGGAGTCAGCTGCGATAGGAGATTGCGAGGTGCTAGCTGTTCGCCAGAGACGAATGGGGGCAAGCGGAGGGCTATCGAGGGCCTTCTCGGCCTTGCTGATCCTTTTGGGTCTGTGGTGGA
>CAZDLH010000465.1:0-2900 GCA_964505925.1 uncultured Burkholderiales bacterium | reverse complement strand
TCGAAGAGGTGCGCTCCAACGCCGGACTCGACGCCGAGGGGCGGATCGAGCTGGTGCCGGTCCCGGGGACCGGGAACCCCGCGACGACCCACATCGTAGAGACCCTGGAGGTGCCGAAGGCGCACCTCGAGGTGGACCCGAAGACCGGGACCGCCCCCATCGAAGACTACACCATCGCTTTGATCCCCAACGGGGCAGGGATTCTTCCCGAAGGTCACTTCGCGGTGCCCGAAGGGACCGAGGTGGCCCCCAAGGGGTACGAGTTCGACCTCGCCACCACCAAGGCCGGGTTCGAAACCGAGAAGAAGCGCCTGCGGCTGAACACCTTAGCCGATACCGTCGGCACTTTCTCTCAATCGTCTTTAGTGGGCCTGTTCAATATTCCGTACTTCACGCCGATCGCTCCGGTGTTGGCCCTGGGTACGGCCGGGGCCACGCTGAACCACCACGCCCAGAATCTCAAAAAAGTTCAGGACACGCTCGGGTACGTCGAGAGCCGGGAGAAGCTCGCGAGCACCGACAAGGTGACCCTGGAGCTGGGAGTGGGGTACGAGATCCCGGTATCGGCTGAGGCCGAGAAGAGCCGCCTCAACACCCAGGTCCGACAGACCAAAGGGAAGCTGGCTTCGAGCGCTCTGCTCGGCGCCGCGGGGGCCTCTTCCATCGTGGGTCTGATGGCTCAAGCCGGAGCCTTGGGCACCGGCGGGGGCGCCGCCGCCCTGACCGCTGCCGGAGCCGCCGTACCCTACCTCGCGGGGGCGGCTATGATGGCCGGCTCGGCGAGCATGGTGTTCGACTCGGTCGACAAGCTCAAGAATCTCTCGAAGGAGAAGACGCGGCTGGAAGGCCTCGTCGACCAGGGGGAGACCCACGTCTTGAGGACCATCGAGCGGATGGACCCGGAGCTGAAGCGACCGGTGGCTGTCAACGAAGCCGAAGTGCCCATCGACGAGCGGCTGAAGCAGATCGGCAAAGAGCAGCGCAAACATCGACTGCTGGCCACCGCGATGAGCGGCGGTATGGGGATGATGGCGGGAACGGTAGCTCTCGGTACCGGCGCTTTCGCCCTGGCGCCCTTCGCGCTGGCCCCGGCAGCGGCGGTCGGTTCGGCCCAGAGCATCGGGCGCCTCAAGGAGCTGTCCGGCGAGAAGAAGGAGCTCGTGGAGCTTCAGGCTCAGGGCGAGAAGATGGTGCCGAGGCAGCTCGAGCAGGTCGACGGAAGCTGGCGCGAAGAGAAGGTGCCGATCTCGAACCTGCTCTCCGATATCAAGAAAGAGCAGAATAAGCACAAGCTGATCTTGACGGCCGTGGGCTCCACCGCCGCTACCGTCGGAATGACTCTGGGCGCAGGTATGTCGCTGGTCGCCGCGGCCCCGGTCGTGCTGGTGCCGGCCATTGTCGGAGCCGCTCTCTTCCCAGATAAGGTGAAGGAGTTCACCGCTAAGGTCTTCGACTTTCTGAAGGGCAAGTTCGGGGAGGACGGCAGCTCCCGTCGGGACGCGCTGGGCCACGCCAAGGAGGCCGCCGAAGTGGCCAAGTCCAAGAACTCCGAGATCACCGAAAGCTTGCGCGAGACCGCTCCTCACCTGTTCGCGAAGGACGGAAACGGACTCCGGCGGATGACCGGGAAGAGCGAGGACGGCTATATGGTGGTCCTGGACAAGACCATCGATCAGTACGCGAAAGCGAGCACCGCCGCCGGGCGGGCCGAGGCGCTCGAGACCCTGGACAAGCTGATCGGCGCGGCGCCGCCGGAAGCGCGAGAGCACATGGCGGCCATCACAGCCAATCTGCAAGAGATGAAGATGGAGACCGAAGCGGTCTGGACGGCGCGGGACATCACCATGGAGCTGAAGGCTCCCCGGACGAAAAAGATGCTGGCCGACGATCGCCTCAAAGATCGGGTCGCCGATCTCGGTTTCCCTACGGACGGGCTCAAGGAGCAGTACCGGGAGGCCCTGGAGCTAGAGAACGACGAAGTGCGCCTGGGGCAGCTCTTCGAGCGCGCCCAGGCGGGCGACCAGGAGTCGAACCGAGTCATCGCTCGAACCCAGGTCTTCTCGGCTGCGCGGAACCTCTACCAGTCGAAGGAGGAGCTGGGCAACGGCCTTTACGCACGCCTCATCGAAGCGCTGGGGACCCCGGACGACACCGAGAACCTCGAGCTGGTGACAAAAGAGATCGCTTACCGCTTGCAGGCGCCGGTCGAGCAAGAGCAGCTGGCCGGGGTGGCCAAAGCGCTGGCCCTGCTGGAGACCCCCATCGAGGGGCTCGGGGCCGACGCCCAGCCGAGCGCTCAGAGCCGAGCGGAGCACAGCTTCGCCCAGCTGGAGGCCGTCGACCCGGCGAGCGCCGCGAAGCTTCGGGAGCTGGAGGCACAGCTGGCCGACCCCGCCACCTTCGAAGGGTTGGGGGCTCAGGAGTCGTTGGCCCAACGGACCAAGCTCAACGCCTCGTACTTCGCAGCTAAGCGAGCCTTCACTGGCGAGAGCACAGCAGCGGTCAAGGAGTGGGAGGCCTCGGTTCGAGAGGCGCGCACCGAAGGCCCATCGGCGCCGGTGGCTCCGGAGCCGAAGATGCTGGCCGGACCCGAGCAGCGGATGACCCAAGCCTATCGCGAGCTGCGGGACGCGGACCCCAAGAACGCCGAACGGCTCGGGAGCGCCTTCGCGCAGCTGAACGACCCCAGCTACTACGAGGGGCTGACCATCGAGCAGGCCCAACAGACCAAGCTCGCAGCGGCCACCGAACTGACCCGCGCCCGGGGCGAACTGGCCAAGAGCGCACCGGAGGCGCTGCAGGTGTGGGATCGGGCTCGGGTGGAGGTCGAGGAGGAGTACTTCCAGCACTCCATAGACCACGATTTCAAGGACGCGGTGTTGGCCCGGCCCGAGGTGGCC
>CAZDLH010000464.1:0-2909 GCA_964505925.1 uncultured Burkholderiales bacterium | reverse complement strand
CGAAATCGCTCGAGAAGTCCAGGGAGTCCTCCTGGGTCGGCGGCGCTGGCTCGTCGAGCACCGCCTCTTGAATCGGCTTGCGCTGGGCCTTCTGCGCTATCCCTCTCAGAAAGGCAGAGCGGCGCTGGGCGCTCTCTTGAACGCCCCTGCGATCCCCTCCATCGATCTCGTCAATCGGGTCCACAGCTCAACCTTCGGCTCGACCTCGTCTCGACCCTACGGCGGGCCGAACAGTACGAAACAGGAGGTGTAGCCGTGGAGGTAGGTGCTGCCCCCGACCTGCCCGATCTCGCCGTTGCCGAAGAATCCGCCCAACGGGACCTCTCCGAAGGCCTCCCGAAACCGTTGCGAGTCGTGGGATCTCTCTCGATAGAGCCCCTCTCCCCGGCCCACGCAAGAAAAGAGCAGCGCACCGTCCGGAGGTCGGGGCCCCCAGCGTTCGGAGCAGCGCCCCAGAACCTGCTCTAGATCTTGGCGCGAGGCCGCTTCGTCCCGCAGATGGAACTGCAAGACCTGCCCTTTCCGAACCAGGGCTCCCACGACTAGCATCTGTCGCTCGGGCTCGACGCCGATCACGTCACGGATCAAAAAGTCGCCCGGTCCGTACTCCAGCTGGAAGCGATGGGCGCCGATCCCCACGAACAGGTGATGGCGCGCCAGCGCGCGATCCGCGGGCAACAGCGCGGTCAAAACCTGCACCAGTGCGCGGCTCGCAGGCTCCCCATCCAGTTCGAAGATCCCGTTCTGCTCACACTCGGTGATCACCATGGGAGGGCCGATCGGTCGGCACCCTTGGGCCACCCCCGACTCCGCTCGAAGGTTCCCAGCCAGCGCCAGTCCGACGGCTCCCCCGTGATGGACTCGACCGTCGATCAAAAGCGCGTTGCGCCCCGAGCTCGGCGAGCCGCTGACCAGTCCACCGGCCGTCACAGCGTCTGCGTACGCGTAATCGAGGCCGCTCAAGAGGGGCTCCACCTGAAACGAGAAAGGGTCCGAGAGCACGATCTGCGCCTGGGTGTCGGGCGGTCCGAAACGCTGGTGCCACTCCTGTGGGGGAGCGTCGGGGCTGATCGAGTTTTCGAAATCGACCTGGTAGGGGGTTAGGCGAACCCCTGGGAGTTCAGCAGCTACTAAGGCGAGACCGCCATCGCGCTCCCACTCCTGCCCCCCTGCGACCAGACCGTCGACCGTACCGCCTAACTGCATCGCACCGGGGAAGCGACTCCCGAGACGGTTAGCCGCCTCCTCTAGCTCCCAATCCCCGTACTGCCCGGCGAAGACCAACAGCAGATCGGGCTGGATCTCCTCGGCCTCCAGCTGCGCAATGCAGCGCTCAAGGCAGACGGCCGGCTCAGCTCCCGAAGAGCTCACCACTTTCCATTTCACCGATTCAAAACTCCACTTTCCTCCAACGGACCACAGTCTGCCGTTTCCTCGAACTCACCCAACGACTCCTTCTCGACGCCTCGAGATGGAGCTCCAAAGCCGCGCGAGCCTGGGAGACCTTGTGACCTTAGAGGGTGTTCGAGAGGGGCGGTCCTCGCTAGCCTCTGGAGTTGCTCCAACGATCGCCTATCGTGTTCGCCTATCGGGTATGTCGAGCGGATCTGTCAGACGGATTCACCGAAACAAGACGAAACGGAGGAGGCGGAGCGGTGAGAGCTGCACTTCAGATCCGTACTCCAGATCGCACTCCATCTCATTAAGGCGCATTACCTACACAAAGGAGTGGATTCTCACCCTAAAAGAAGACATCGGGGCGACCTTTTCTCTGGACTTTGTGCCCTTTCAGCGGCCCCTCGAGCTAAGACGGATGTCTTATCCACAGATCTGTCTTTTTCTCTGTGGATAACCGTGTAGATAGCCTGTGAAGCTGCTGTTCAAAACCGACAGAAGCCTTACTGTATCTAAATCCAAAGAGTTTTCCACAGGATCGCGCAGATCGTTTGACACCTCGGTACAGCTGTCCTACAATAGGGGTATTCCAGCCACGGAATCGCCCCGAACAGCGTGATGTTCGGTGGGGCCTACTCGCCCCGGCAGGGAACGGTCAAACGAGTAGAGGCCGAACGCGATGCCTTGTCGGACGAAGACGTATGTCACTCGCTCTGTAAAAGCGTTCTCCACACCGCCCGAGTGGATATTTTCGGCGGAGGCCTGTATGGGGTCTTGGAACCCGTGAGGGGAAAGAGCGTCCAGAGCGATCTGGAAAAGCCGCCAGGATCGACAATACGGGGACCGGAGCGTTGCGCGCTACGGAGCGGTCGTCTTCCGGACCGTGCGGCCCACAGTCGCAAAGGGAGACCGGTAGCCCCCTACGTCAGGAGCCCGCTCGACCCGGTAAGTCGAGATGAGTTGGTGGTTCAACTCAAAGCGGAACTGCACACACCGCTCGATGCAATTCTCTTCTTCGGAAGCGAGTCGTCTCGAACGGAGCCGCATCGACCGGCAGGTTGATGAGAGAGTGCGGGGCGGCGTCGCGCCCAACGACGCACGGTGTCTCACCCGTAGTGAGGCAGGGCCTGACCCGCTAGAAGACTGTGAGGGTACGTCGACTGAAATTCACTTTTCGAAGTGACCTCCAGACGACACTTCCAGCGAACAAAGTCAGGGAAGCGCGGAGCGAGTGATGGTAACCGCGCAGCGGTCGAGAGACCACCGTCTTGAGGAGGCGACTCTCCAAGGAAGCTCTCAGGGTTGCGATCAGACCTTAGAATCGCACTGAGACGAAGCGTCGTACGCTCAATCTCGTGAAGCGGGTTTATCGGCCTGCTCTCACTGCGCCTCAGCGACCCGCAAGGGCTCGCCGTCGTGGAGAGAAGCTCTCCGATACCGCGGATCGAAGTTACCTCTTACGAGGAGTACCGACGCTTCTCTCACCAGAGCCGAACTGGTCAAACGGGAGCCGA
>CAZDLH010000463.1:0-2930 GCA_964505925.1 uncultured Burkholderiales bacterium | reverse complement strand
CAACCTATTCCTGGCTGCTAAACCGACGCCTCAACCCATCGAGGTCACCGTTGTGCAGCAACATTTCACTAACCTCGAACTCCGGGAACCCGCCGTCGGGAAGGGAGGTCTCGAGGGACTGTATCCATCCTGTGCGATCCATCAGTGTCCCCGATCTGGAGACCAGCGGACCGCGCTCGTCTGTTGAGAAAAGATTCCAGCCTACGAACAGAGTTTCTTCCATGCCAAGGGAAAAAACATGGGCCAGAGTAGGGGGGATGTCTATCTGGCCGGCTGCGGAGCGCAGGGGTTCGATGCGTTCGAGGTCCGGTGAGCCGGGGCTGCGCAGCTCTTCCACGATCTCGTCTACACCCACGATGATGGCCGGAACGGTCTCGTTGTGAGGGTGGACAGGGTAGCCGGCGCGGCGAAGCTCCTCCTTCGGGAGATTAGCGTCGTGGTCTCCCACGAGAACGAGAACCGTATCTCGTCCCCAATCGTGCCGAGCGAGTTCCTCAACGAACCCGAGGAGGGAGCGATCCCTGAGATGACAGAGCCTCAAGTAGTCGTTGAGCATACTGCCGGCCACCTCCACAGGAAAGTCCACGTCATCCGGTTCCAGTTCCCGATAGGGGTGGTGGCACATTACGGTCACCACGTAGCTAAAGAACGGTCGGGGGACCGCTTCCAGCCTCTCGACGACCTTTTGTAGGAGCGCTTCATCGGTAAGACCCCAGCCTCGTACCTCGGTCGTGGGGTCGGTGGAGCGTAGGTCGTCTCGGAACCATCGATTCTCAAATCCGTAGTTGATGGCTAGCATCTCGGCGTTCCAAAACGAGGGCCACGAGGGATGGAAATAGTGAGTAGAGTAGCCTTCTTCTAGGAACAGGCGAGGTAGACCGACGAATCTGAGGTGGGGGAAAGTGAAGGGGAGCGGTCGGCCCGCAGGGGGGTGAAGCCCCTGAAGAATGAGGAACTGACCGTCAGCCGAGCGACCTAAATGGGTCTGGTCCAGGAGCAGAAAAGTTGAACCAACGGAGCCGGCTCGCCTTAGAAACGGCATGACCGGTCGTCCATCGACCTCGGCGTTGAGAGCGAACCACTCGAGGGATTCGAGCTGGAGGATGATCAGGTTTCGCCCGGCGTAACGACCGGCCATCGGGGTGGGGAGCGTCGCGCTCCGTTTAGAGGCGGTGAGGGTCTCAGCTACCAGGTCTTCGTCGAAGCGGGCTCCGCCTTCGAACCCGAACCGAGTGCGGATGTACTCGATGCTGTCATTGACGTGGTAGATGGTCAGTCCGAAGACGGTGCCAAAACTGTGATTTTGAAAACGCCGCTGTAGCTGTTCTTCACGGACCTCAGACAGTTGAGAGAAGAGCCCTGAGGCTGCAAGAAGACCGAGGAGGCTCAGACCGAAGGCCACCGGGATAGAGATCGAGCCCTCTCTCGTCCTTCTGGCCCCACGCACTGCGACCGCACCAGCGCAGAAGGCCATCACCGGTAACCATAAGAGGAGATCCCCCCACTGGAACACCGCGACGAGACTCTCGCTAGCTCGGGCTCCCTGTCTCCAAGTGGGAAGTAGGTGGAGGGACGGGAGGTCTCGGAAGAACCGAAAATACCAGACATCGAAGGTCGTGAGGCAGGCCCAGAGGCCGAGGGCCGACGAGGTGAGCCACGGGCGAACTGCGGGGGTGAAAAAGGTGAGCATCGGTAGAAAGGCGCACCAGAAGGCTCCGGTCAGGATAGGCTCTTGGGGAGCGATGAAGGCCGGACCGGTGGGCTTTAGCCGCCCGAGCGCTAGACCCGAAACGGCCTCTATGCAGACGGCGAAGCAGGCGAGAAAAAGTAGCTGTTTTAGATGCTCTGGGACGGGCCAGTGCGGATTCGCTTTAGCGGCTCCTGCAGGGGTGAGGTTCGGCACATTCCGAGCGTTAGACGCTCGTTTTGGGGCCTCCTCTAGTCAGCCTTAGCCGTCCGACCTGATGAAGCCCCAGAAGAAGAGAAGCGAGACGGTGGCGGTCAGAGGGTACTCGAAACTATCGAGGGGGGCGGTAGCGAACGCGAGCATGGAGCAGACTAGGCCAGCTCCCCAAAGGTACCATCCAGCGGTCCTCGAGCTACTCTGATAAGTTTGGGTCGTCATAATCTCTTCATCCTCCATGATGGCTCTACCTTAACCGGGGCGGAAGACGCTATCTGTGATCCTAATCACTATGAGCTAAATTTCTACGGTGCAGAGCAGTTTTCCAGTAGGTTCGGTTTAGGAACCTACTCTTAGAGGAGAGAAGGGACTATGAGGAGATCTTTTGCGGATGGTCGTCCGCTGGATGGATCCCATGGAGGAATATCTTGACCATCGAATCTTTTTGCCAGACTCTGGAGACAGAACTGGTTCACTGTCGTAGCTGCGAGGAGCGCGTAGAGCTGACCGAGCGACTGCTCGAGGGGCTGAGTCAAAAAGTCGGGGACTGCTGCGGCCCGTGGGGCTGCTCCTCGGAGAAGTATGCTCGCCACCTGGTCTACCAAGGGAAGAACTCCGGATGCTGCGTGGTAGCGATGGCGTGGGCCCCCGGACAAGGAACACCTGTGCACGACCACGACGGTACCTGGTGTGTCGAATGTTGTCTCGAAGGCCGACTAGAGATCGTGCGTTACGAGCTCCAAGAGAAGATACGGGTAGGAGATGAGACCCAGTACCTTTTCGAGCCGGTAGAGTCCGAGCGGGTCGGACGAGGAGCGGTCGGTGCGCTCATCCCGCCGTACGAGCACCACGTGATTCGAAACCCCTTCGAAGAGCGCGCGGTTACGCTTCACGTATACGGTAAGGAACTAAAGCAGTCTTCGTGCTTTATGCCGGTGCAGGGGAATCGATACCGACGGGTTCAAAAGCCGCTGGCCTATAGCGAGGCTTAGGCCTCCGCTTTTCCGTCCGTAGCCTCTGGCTTTGG
>CAZDLH010000462.1:0-2939 GCA_964505925.1 uncultured Burkholderiales bacterium | reverse complement strand
GATCGAGCGGTAGGGTCAGCAGAAAGCGTGAGCCTCTTCCCGGCTCACTGGTGATCGTGATCTCGCCGCCCAGGGCGTGAGCTAGCCTTTGGGAGATGACCAGGCCGAGCCCGGTCCCGCCGTAGACCCGGGTGGTGGAGGCGTCGACTTGAGAGAAAGCCCGGAACAGGCGGTCCATTCGGTCTGCCGGGATCCCGATCCCCGTGTCCTGCACTTCGACCTGCAGTCGACGGCTGGGCCCGTCGGTCTCGACCCGTGCTAGGAGCGTCACTTCGCCGCGCTCGGTGAACTTCACGGCGTTGCTCAGCAGGTTCAGCAAGATCTGCCGGAAGCGGGTGGGGTCCGACACCCATCGAATCGGGACCTCCGGCTCGATGCGCAGGTGCAGCTCCAGTTTTTTTAGGTGGGCCCGGGGCACCGTGAGTTCGGCCACTTCCTCGAAGCACTCGAGCAGATCGAACTCCACGGCTTCCAGCTGGACTTGGTCGGCTTCGATCTTGGAGAAATCCAAAATGTCGTTGAGGATCGACAGCAGGCTCTCCCCGGATTGGCGGATGGTTTCGGCGTAGTCTCGCTGCTCGGCGGTGAGGCCGGTGTCCAAGAGCAGCGTGGTCATCCCCAGCACTCCGTTCATCGGAGTTCGGATCTCGTGGCTCATGTTAGCCAGGAACTCGGACTTTGCGCGGTTGGCGCGCTCGAGCCGCTCCTGGGCTAGGTGCTCGTGGTAGACGAAGGTCGCGGCTAGGAGAAAGACGCAGATGATGGCCAGACTCTGACTGGTTCGCCAGAACGAGAGGTAGGCGGGATCCTGAAAGTAGGCCACCGTCATCTCTACAGAGTTGCGGTAGTACAAGCTCGAGAGCTGCTGGACCGTCACCACTATGACGGTCCAGAGCAGGCCGTCGAGCAGCGTGGCGGTGGAGAGCACCACCAGCGGTATGACCGCTAACCAGAGCATGGTAGAAGAGACCACGCCGCCGGAGTGCTCGGCCAACACCAGGATCAAGAACACCAGACAGAAGGCCAGGAAGTAGCTGGCCACCCGGGGGGAACGGGACACCCGCTGAAAGACCGGGAGAACGATAGCCAGGATGGAGCCCAGGAGAAGAACTCGGAGCGGCTCGTAGTCGCTCATCGAGTAGCGCAGCATGGAGAACACGAGCCCGAAAAGAAAAAAGAGCGAACAGTAGGCTATCAGCAGAGTGGCTCGCCGTTGATCGCGATCGTCGAGGTCGGGCGGAATGAGTACCGCCAAGGTTCGCTGGGCTGCTTTGATCGGTCGGTCGAACATCGAGTGTCTCTAGATGGCCCTCCCCCGGCTTTTCCGAAACTCTTTCGACATATAACGAAACCGCCCTATCGGTGTCTCGAACCGCAGGGCGGGATCGTCGCAGTCGGAAGGTGGATGTTAAGCTCTCATCGGTTTGAGGGCGACGGCCCAGCGATGGAGCTCATCGAGGGTGGTGGCCCCCGCGTTCTCGTTCCCTGCGGCCGGCTTGAAACGACCATCTTCGACCTGCGAGAAGACCCCGGGCAAAGCGACCGCCTCCACTATCGGGACCATCTTCAGCGTGGTCACGATCAGCTTGCTGGCCTGTACCGAGCGCATACCGCCGCTGAGACCGCCGTAGCTAACGAAAGCGCACGGCTTGTAGTTCCACTCTCTGGAGAGGTAGTGGAAGGCGTTGACCAGGCTGGCCGGCGGCGAGAAGTTATACTCGGGAGTGACGAAAACGAAGGCGTCGGCCTCCGACACTTTCTTACTCCAGCGCACGGTGTGCTCTTTCGTATAGTTCTGTTGTACGGGGTGGTTCGGTTCGTCGAGCAGGGGCAGCGCCATCTCGGCGAGGTCTACCAGCTCGTATTCGAACTTTCCGTGGGTCTTTGCGAAGTCGTAAAACCAACGCGCGATCGGTTCACCGATCCGTCCGGGACGGGTACTGCATATAACGACATGACATTTCAACATCTCGATGGCTTCCGTCCACTAAAAGGAAACCCTGCCGGAGAGAATGTGCGAAGCTAGGAGATCCCCGGCCCGCTTTCGCCCTCTCGAAAGACCCACTCTCGCCAACCCTCGAGCAGCGGAAAGTAGAGGGCCAGCCGGATCGGCCGTTCGCTCTTTTGCCCTAGGAGCCGGGCGTAGCGCTCCAGCTGAGGGCGATACCGCACCTGTTCGGCGTCGAGAAACCCCTCTCGATCGCCGCCCTGGTGATCGCCGGTCTTGTAGTCGACGATCCACAGAACGCCGTCGTCGTCCACGAAGGTCCGGTCCACCACGCCCCGCACCAAGCGCCCCCCGAGCAAACCGGAGACGGCGTACTCGCTGCGGGCCAGAGGACCGGTGGCGCCCAGGGCCCGCAAGGCCAGCGGGTGCTCCAGGGTGGCGAGCAGAGCCCTCACCGCCCGATCGCAGGCCTGTCGCAGGCGGTCTCCGGTTAACCCCAGCCGGTGGAGGGTGCGTTCGAGATAAGGTTCGAGCGAGCGGATCCGCTCGGCATTCCATGCCCGCAGACCGTCGCGACCCATCTGCTGGAGAACGCGGTGGACCGCCGTTCCGACCGCTCGGGCCGTCTCCCCTGCCCAGTCGAAGCTGGGGCGCTCCTCCTGCTCCTCGAGCGCAGCGGCGGCAGTGGTGGTGGGACGCACGTCGTCGGGGAGTTCGGGGCGCTCCCAGTCCAGCGGGAGCCGAGCCAGTAGCTGGGGTCGAGGCGCGGAAGGCTCCGACTCTACCGTCCCCACCCCCCCTGTGGCCTCCAGCGCCTCTTCGGCCTGACGCTGCAGCTCCCCCAGACGCTCCTGAGCCAGCGCGCTCCACCGCTCTTCGAGCGAAGGCCAGAGCAGGTGTAGAAAGCTCCCCTTGTTGGGCTCTGCCAAGCTCCCCGGGTCCTTGCTGCTGGGCTGCACCCGGGCTACCAGGTGCAGCTTCCGCTCGGCGC
>CAZDLH010000461.1:0-2940 GCA_964505925.1 uncultured Burkholderiales bacterium | reverse complement strand
GTCGAAACCTCCCGGCCTCATCGGTCGAAGCCCAACTGCCCCACGATTCGACCCGTCCTGAGACCAACGGCTCGCGGTATTCGGTTTGGAGCAGGCCGGTGATCACGGGGACGGTGAACGGCTCTAAGCGCTCCACCTCGCCGGGCAGCTCCGCCAGCTCGTATCCAGCGAGGTAGAGCCCTCCCCGGCTCGCCAGCAGGAGCTCTACGCCCGTTCGATGCCCGGGTCCGAGACCCAACTCGAAGGTGCCGTCGGAACGAGTGTAGGCCCAGGTTATCGCCTCCTCGTCGGGACCCTGAGCAGTCAGCACCAGCCCGCCCACCGGCTCATCGTTCTGGTCCCGAACCAGACCGGAGAGCCCGGGGCCCTCGGCGGCCAACGGCTCTAGCCCGACGGTCAACTCACCGTGCTCAGCCCAAGCTTGGGCGAGGGCTGCGTGGGCCTCCTCGAGGCCCGGCTGCTGAACCAACGCATTCAGGAAGAGCTCACCGACCTCGAACCCCTGGACGTCCTCGACGGAGTCGGCGAGCAGCTCACCGACCCCGCCCTCCAACGATGCGATCACAGAGCCGTTCGCTCGGTCGATCAGTCTCATCGCTCGGCGCTGCCGCTACAAAGAGACTTTCAGCTTTTTGAGCTGGTCCACGATCAAGTTGAGATCGTGGGGGCCGAGATCGGGCGAGAGCGGCACTTCGTCTTCCGCTCCCTCTTCCCGCTTGATGATCGGAGCTTTGCCCCCTACCTCGGCAAAGTCCACCGAGCAAGACAAGGTGTTGGTCGTAAGCTTGTAGACCAGCGGTACCTGCTCGTAAGGAGTGTTCGGGAACTCCCGACCCCAGACGTTGAGCGCGTGAATGGTTAGCTCCTCGATGCTCATCGGCTTACCGTGGTCTACTAGCACGCGGCGCAGCACTTCGGCTACCGGCGTGTTCTTCCCTAAGTCTTTCAAAGCCATTGTAACAACTCTCTTTCTGCTTGTTCGGTGGGGAGATCCCACTCGCTCGCTCCCCGCCCGCGCCTGGCGATTTGTCGTCGACGGCAAAGATCCCTCCGGGGCGCTCTGGAACAGGGAATTCCTTAGGCGGGCTCAGAAGGCACTCGAATGTCTGAGACAACCCGGCTCATAAGCTCCGAAGTCGAGGCCCTCTTCTCGGCCTGGGAAGACGACCTTGTCATCGAGGCAGCCGTGCTCTACCATCTGACGTCGCCCGCCAGTAAAGAGCTGATGGTCCACTACCTGAGGTGCGGTGAACCGATGCTCCCCTCCGCTTGCGTCGAAGGCCTGCTCGAGGAAGCCTGGAGCCACCCCGGTTTAGGGTGGCGCGCCCAGGTGCCCGACGGAGGCCGCGAAGCTGCGGTTCTCCCCCTGCGCTGGTACGGATCGTTGATAGGCCTGGCCGTAGTCTGGCCCACCGCCGACCGCGAGATCCCGGACCACTGGAGCGAACAGGTGAGCCGCCTCGCCCGCTCGCTCACCGGTCTCGTCCTCGACCGAGAGCCTCCGGAGCTGGGCCAGCTTCTGACCGAAGTGCCCCCGGACGACACCGAGCAGGACCCCGTCGACTCTCCGGATCTGCACTGGGAGCGGAGTTCGACGAGGCTCCCCTCCGATGGGGTGGCCATCTCCGACGATCTGCCCGACCTGCTCTTAGACGACTTCTTCCCTATCTTCTGAACGCCGGGCCGCTCGAGCGGCTCAGCCCTCGGCCACCCCACTGAGCTCGATCGGTGCGTCGAGATCCAGACCGAAGGTAGCGGGGAAAGCGGCCACCACACCGTATGGATTGATGGTCCGGTGAGAGGCGTAGTAGTGGCCCACTATATGATCGAGCCGACAGGTCTTCTTCACCCCCGGCAGCTCATAGATCCGCCGGAGAAAGGCCATCAGATTCGGATAGTCCGCGATCCGCTTGCGCGAACACTTAAAATGTACATGGTACACCGGGTCGAAGCGGACGAGGGTGGTGAAAAGGCAGATGTCCGCCTCGGTGAAGCGTTCAGCCACCAAGAACGTTCGCCCCTCGAGGTGGGCCTCCCAAGTGTCGAGCGCCTCGAACAGCTCGTTCACCGCTCGGTCGTACGCCTTCTGCGTCGAGGCGAACCCCGCCCGATAGACTCCGTTGTTGATCGGCTGGTAGATCCGGTCGAGCGTCCGGTCGATCTCCTCGAGGTGCTCTTCTGGAGCTAGCTCCACTCCGTCGATGAGGGGCTCGCGCTCTCCCCGGAGATAGCCGCCCAGCATCCTGATAAGCTCTCGGGACTCATTGTTAACGATGGTCTTGCGGTCTCGATCGAAGAACACCGGAACGGTGACCCGTCCAGAGTAGCGCGGGTCGGCCTCCAGATAGACCTCCCGCATGAACGGCTTATCGAACAGGTGGTCCTTCGTGCTTCCATCCTTCTCGGGGCGAAACGCCCAGCCATCGTCATCGAGAAACCAGTCCACCACCGAAAGTCCTATATGCTCTTCTAGACCCAGCACCGAGCGCACGATGAGGGTCCGGTGCGCCCAGGGGCAAGCCCAAGACACGTACAGATGGTATCGCCCCGATCGCTGCTCTAGTTCGGTCTCTCGAAAACTGGTTTCCGGGCGCTGGAATTCTCCGGAGTCGTCGTTGTCGTACCAGCCTGAGCGCCACTGCCCGTCGATAAAATAGCCCATCGTTCACCTCCTGGTTCGGTCTTGCATAGCCCCTTTAAGCCCATTCGTACCACTTAGTGGGCGAGAGGCGATCTCCTGGGAGCCTCCGCGAGGAGGTTAAGCGGCGGCTCGAGGCCAACAGTAGTCGCGTGCATCTCTCCTACTGTAGCCTAACGGTTAGCTCCCTAGAGCCAAGCGTGCGCTTCTACAGCGCGCTCTTGAACGCTAAACCCACCATCGAGTCCCCCTCCAAAACGGTCCACTTCTGTGTGGGAGGAGCCTACCTGGCCCTGCACCTC